>JAZQKT010000074.1:0-9127 GCA_045542295.1 Acutalibacteraceae bacterium | reverse complement strand
TACCAATCATTAACGGTATAGCCGTCTTGTACAGTACCGTCAGTCCAATTCACTTTATCTAAATCATTGAGATAAATATCATTTGTCAGCGTGTAAGTATTACCCTCGCCTCCGCCGTTTTTAATGACATAAGCTAATTGTTCGGCACTAGAAATCGCAAAATTTCCGTCACCTAAATCAGTTGGTGCAGTCAAAGTTAAACCGTCCCAATAATTATAGGAAGCAGCCCCACCAACAACAACCGATTGCACACCAACAGTAGCAATAATAATTGCAACCGTTAAAATTAGTGCTAAGACACGAATAGCATTTTTACTTAGTTGCATTTGTTTTCCTCCTTAAAAAAGATAATAAAAACCTTTCCTGTTTAATTTTATCACAAAAAACAGGAAAGGGACTAGTATTTTTTTATCTATTTTAATGTACTGAATTAACCTTTTGGAATTCGGTAGGTGTCATACCGATATATTTTTTAAACATACGTGCAAAATATGTAGGGCTTTCATAACCGCATTCTAATGATATCTGTGAAACAGAGGCTTTGCCTGTTAAAAGATTGTCCTTTGCTTTAAAAACCCTGTACATATTAAGGTAATCAGTAAAAGAAACTCCAAAGCATTTTTTAAAGGCTCTGCAAAAGTAATTCTGTGAATAAAACAAACTTTCCGCAATATCTTTAGAAGATATTTTTTTAGAATAGTTTTCGGAAATATATTGCTCGGTTTTAAAACAAAATTCTTTTTCCTTTTTGCTTTGAAACTTTTGAATCAATAAGGAATTATCCACCAAATGTAAAAATATTGCCGATATGTAGATTGCACTTTCAAGCAACAATGATACTTTATTATTTAACGCAACTTCAAAAAGTTTTAAATAATTATTAGTTAAAAACGAAGTGCTACCCTCACCGCCTTTAAAAAAATGCGGTATTGATAACTCACCGTTTTTAATAGAAGCCTTAAGGTTTTTATCTGCAATCAATTCAGTGTCAAAGCAAATGCATCTGTGAAAATATTCATCATCGGTAGTTCTTATAATCGAATGTTTTTCCAAAGGATTAACAAAAATTAAATCACCGGAAGAAGCATTATATGTATCATTTCCGATTTTTATCGTACAAGAACCTTTTTCAATAAGAAGCATTTCAATTTCTTTGTGAAAATGTTCTTCTGTAGGAGAAAAAGAAAATCTCACACCAATAGCAATGGGGGCATAGCCGTACTTAAGCCTAAAGCCGTCATTGTACATAGCGTATGCCCCCTTTTTTAAAGAAGATTTAATTATTTACCCTCGTTATATTTTGCAACAACCTTTTTGATGCGGTCAGCAGGATCAAGTAAACTGCTGATAGAGTTATCGTAGTTAAGGGTTTCAACTAACAGTGCAATGTATTTCGACATATTAACACTGCAATACCATTCACGCTTCAAAAGTTCTTCCGGTTGGAAGATAAGGTTGGTAGTAAATACCTTATCAATAAGTCCGTTTTTATAATAATCATCAAACTTTTCAAGACCCTCAACAAATAGACCAAAGGTGGAGAAAACAAAAATTCTGCCGGCACCCTTTTCTTTAAGCTTTGCGGCAATATCAAGCATTGATTCACCCGAAGAAATCATATCGTCAACAAGAATCAAGTCCTTACCAACAATATCGTTTCCTAAAAATTCGTGTGCTTCAATGGGGTTTCTGCCGTTAACTATTACGGAGTAATTACGGCGTTTGTAGAACATACCAAGCTCCAAACCTAACACGGAGGAATAATAAATACAGCGACCCATACCGCCTTCATCGGGAGATACGATCATTGTATGCTCGCGGTCAAGCTTAACATCGGGAACAGTCTTAAGTAATGCTTTAATCATCTGATAAGCTGCCTGAACATTATCAAAGCCTTCAAGCGGAATTGCGTTGTTAACACGTGGGTCATGAGCATCAAAGGTGATAATATTCTTAACACCCATTGCTACAAGCTCCTGAAGAGCCATAGCGCAATCCATAGATTCTCTGCTTGTTCTTCTGTGCTGTCTGCCCTCATAAAGCATAGGCATAATAACAGTAATTCTTCTGGCCTTGCCACCCAGAGCCGCAATAATACGTTTTAAATCTTGGAAATGGTCATCCGGACTCATAGGAACTGTCATACCGTACATTTTGTAGGTAACGTTATAATTAAAGCAATCGCAAATAATATAAACATCAAGTCCTCTTGCTGTATGATTAAGAACAGCTTTAGCTTCACCTGTACCGAATCTTGGGCAGTTTGCAGAAATAACAAACGACTCATCTTCAGGAATGTTACGCCATTGCTTCAGATAATAGTCCACCTTTGAAGAAATGTCTTCACAACCACGCATACTGATGAGTGCTAAATCACCGTATGGGGTATGCTTAAAATCAATGCTTGCCATAAAAAAACCTCCGCAATTTTTTAATTTATTATATAATAACACATTTTTTCCGACAAAAAAAGACCTTTCTTAAAAAAAGTTGAAAAAATTTTTTAAGATTTATCTTACTTTTTTATTGAATAAGAACAGAGATTTTGGTATAATGGTGTCGAATATGAATTTGAAAGGAGATTTTTTATGGCTAAGGTATATCTTTTAGCACATACTCCAAACCCCGAACATACTATAGCATCCGCCGCTAAACTTTGCTACAGCAGTTCAACCATAAGTGATTTAACAGAAAATTTAACCGACGAAAAGGCGGCTTCCTTTGTTGAAATGCTTGCAGAAATCGGTCACGAAAGTCCTATTGAGCACGCAAGCTTTACATTTGGTATTGAAGGAGTTTCACGTGCGCTTTTGGCACAAATAACAAGACACCGCATGGCATCTTTTTCGGTAAAGAGTCAGCGATATGTTCGTGAGGGCGCATTTGAATATGTTACCCCACCCGAAATTGCTGCCGACCCCGAGGCTTTAGCAATTTATAAGGAAATAATGGCTGAAGACCAAAAAAAATATGACCGCCTTGCTGAAATACTAAAGGAAAAACACATAAAAACCTTTATGGCAGAGGGAAAGGATGAAAAAACCGCAACCCGCCTTGCCGAGAAAAAGGCTATTGAGGATGCCCGTTTTGTTTTGCCGAATTCCTGCGAAACACAGATGATTATGACAATGAACGCACGTTCACTTCATAATTTTTTCAGGCACCGTTGTTGTATGCGCGCACAGTGGGAAATTAGAGACGTTGCAGATCAAATGCTTAAGCTTGTATCCGCAGTTGCACCAAAAATATTCAAAAACGCAGGTCCCTCCTGCCTGAACGGCCATTGCCCCGAAGGTAAAATGTCCTGCGGAAAGTCAAAAGAAATTAAAGAATTTTATAAGGAACTTAAAAACAATGGGTAAACTTATAGTAATTGAAGGTCTTGATGGCAGCGGCAAATCAACCCAGCTTGACTTGCTTTATAAAAATTTAATATCAAACGGAATTGATTGTCGCAGTGTTTCTTTCCCTGATTATGATAACCCGTCAAGCACCCTTGTGAAGATGTATCTTAATGGCAGCTTTGGTAAAAAGCCCGGTGATGTTAATGCCTTTGCGGCTTCCGTTTTTTACACCGTTGACCGTTACGCTTCATTCAAAGCAAATTGGGGCGAGTATTATCAAAACGGCGGCACTGTTGTTGCAGGCAGATATACAACCTCTAACGCTGTTCACCAAGCATCAAAATTACCCGAAAGTGAATGGGAAAGCTTCCTTTCCTGGCTTTATGATTTTGAATACAACAAAATAGGTATTCCAAAGCCGGACAAGGTAATTTTTCTTGATATGCCGATTGAGGTTTCACAAAAGCTTTTAACCAAGCGGTATGAGGGTGACAATTCCAAAAAGGACATTCACGAAAGTGATACCGAATATCTTGAAAATTGTCGAAGAGCTGCAGTTTTCACAGCTAACTATTCTGATTGGGAAATTATTCCCTGCTCTTATAACGGTGAAGCACGCAGTATTGAAGATATTTCCAAAGATGTACTTAATAGTGTATTAAAGCTATATGAGGAGTAAATATGATTTATATATTTTTGGCTGACGGATTTGAGGAATGTGAAGCTATAGCCCCTATTGATATTTTAAGAAGAGGCGGTATTGAAATTAAAACTGTCGGAATCGGCAAAAAAACAATAATCGGCTCACACGGAATTCCTGTTGTTTGTGACTTTGAAGAGAATGAGCTTAACACAGAAAAGCTTGAGGGTATAATACTTCCGGGCGGTATGCCGGGTACAATTAATCTTGAAAACAGCAAGACAGTGCAATACTATATTGATTATGCCGCAAAAAACGGCCTTTTAATCGGCGCAATATGTGCAGCCCCATCGGTTTTGGGCCACAAAAATTTACTCGTCGGTAAAAAGGCTACCTGTTTTACAGGCTTTGAAAAAGATTTAATAGGTGCCGAGGTTATAAATACACCTGTTGTACGTGATGGCACTTTTATAACTGCTTACGGCGCAGGTGCTGCCTATGATTTCGGTTTTTGCTTACTTTCTGCCTTAACAAACGAACAAGTAGCAGAGAATCTTAAAAAACAAATGAGATATAACAAAAATTAAGGTGAGTTAAAATGGAAGAAAATTTAAATAATTTAAATAATTTAGATAACACCGATGATTCTATTGAAGACGTTTCTTCGTTTTCAAGCACTGAAGATGATGCTTATGTTTTAGGCAAGGGCTTTAATATTGACAATAATGCTTATAATAGCAATAAAAAAAGGAAAAAGAATCATTCAGTAATTAAAACTATTGTTTGGTTATCTGTTATTATTGTAATATCCTTAAGCATTGCTTTTTCTGTTCTCTATGTAGGCGCTGATTTTATGGGACTTGCCTTTGGCAGGGGTGAAAACTGTGTAATAGAAATAGCTCCCGGCAGCTCGGTGGTTCAAATTGCCGAACAGTTAAAAGATTGCGGTGCGGTTAAAATACCGTTATTTTTCCGACTTTATTCAAAGTTTTCACACTATGACAGCCAATTTAAATACGGTGTTTACACCTTTAGCAATGATATCGGCTACAAGGCACTTGCCGAGCTTTTAACAACGCAAGGCGCAAAGGCGGAAAGCGTTTCGGTGAAGATTCCCGAATATGCCACTATTGATGATATTGCGGTTTTACTCTCCGATGCGGGTGTTTGCACAAAATCCGATTTCTACGATGTTGTTCAAAATGCTGATTTTAAGCTTGATTTTGTTAAAGAAATACCCGTTGAAAAGGTTCACTACCGTTTAGAGGGTTACTTATTCCCAGATACCTATGATTTCTACTGCTATGATTCAAAGGAATGTGCTTTTCTTGCGGTTGAAAAAATGCTTAAAGCTTTAGATAGTAAGCTTGATAAGGATATGAAGGCGGTTATAGAAAAAAGCCCCTATAGCTTCCACGAGCTAATCACTATGGCATCAATTGTTGAGTCGGAATCTGCAAATGGCTCTGCTGAAGAGCGTGCAAAGGTTGCTGCTGTTTTCTACAACAGATTAGAGGGCAATAATTGGGATGGCCCCAAATTCCTGCAAACTGACCCTTCAACCTATTATCCTTATGGTAACGGAAAATATAACACCTACAAAACCGAGGGGCTCCCTCCCGGACCTTTAGGTGCTCCCAGCCTTAATTCAATTAAAGCCGCACTTTACCCGGCACAAAACTTTAAAGCAACATATTTTGTTACTGATAAAAATGCCGATTTCTATTTTAACGAAACCTTATCGGCACATAACAAAACCATAGCCGACCTTAAACGCAAGGGCTTATGGCTTGATACTGTATTGGGAAGTTGACAAATGCTATATAAAAAAATTGAACTTTTAGCACCGTCCGGTGATTTAACAAGGCTAAAAGCCGCAGTAGATTACGGCGCAGATGCCGTTTACCTTGCCGGTGAAGAATTTGGTATGCGTACAGCGGCAACTAACTTTGGTGAAGCCGATTTAAAGCTAGGAATTGAATACGCACATTCAAAGGGTGTTAAGGTGCATGTTACATGTAATACAATTCCTCACAATGCTGAAATGCCGCGTCTGCCGGCATTTTTGGAAATGCTTAACGATTTGGGTGCGGATGCAATTATTGCGTCCGACCTTGGCACTATGGGTCTTGTTAAAAAATATGCGCCCAAATGTGAGCTGCATATTTCTGTACAATCGGGAATATGTAATTACGAAACTGCGAAAGCCTTTTATGAGCTTGGTGCAAAGCGCGTTGTTTTGGCACGAGAATTATCTTTGGATGAGATTGCCGAAATCAGAGCAAAAACGCCCATAGCTTTAGAGCTTGAAGCCTTTGCTCACGGAGCTATGTGTGTTTCTTTCTCGGCAAGATGCTTGCTTTCAAGCTATATGACAGGCAGAGATGCTAACCGTGGTGACTGTGCGCAGTCATGCCGTTGGAGCTATTCTTTGATGGAAGAAAAGCGCCCGGGACAGTATTTTGACATTACAGAGACCGATAAAGGCACTTATATTTTAAACGCAAACGATATGTGTATGGCAGAACACCTTGACAAGATGGCTGCCGCAGGAATTGACAGTATAAAGCTTGAGGGGCGTGCCAAATCACATTACTACACTGCCGTTGTTACAAATGCGTATCGCGGCGCTTTGGACAGCCTTTACAATGCTGACGGTGATTGGCAATGTCCTGCCTGGGTTACAGAAGAACTCAATAAAATCAGCCACCGCACCTATTCTACAGGTTTCTATTTAGGTCAGCCACAAAACTCTCAAACCTATGAAAATGCAGGATATGTGAGAGATTATGCGGTCGCCGCCATTGTTGACGGGTATGAGGACGGTATGATTGTTGCAACATTAAAAAACAAATTCTTAAAGGGTCAGATTTTTGACTGTTTAGAGCCCAAATCACCCCCTATAGAGGTTGTGGCTTCTGAATTGTTTGACGGAAAAAACACTCCTATAGACTCGGCACCTCACCCGATGATGACTGTTAAAATCCCATTTGACAAACCAATAAAGGTCGGTTCCTTATTAAGAATGAAATCGATATGATAAAACTCACACCTCTTGTCAATACTTTTATTGATAAGAGGTGTTTTTTATGAATGAAAATGTGGTTTTTTGGCGTGTATTTGCAGTAAGAACTTTGATAAGTTTTATAGTTGTTATTCTATTTTTTTTGAGCTGTATTTTACGAATTTCCGTAATTGCAAGCTCCGATTATAGCGAGATACTTGAAAAGCAAAATACACTAAGGCTTAAAATTAAAGAATTAAGAGGCACAATTTTTGATTGCAATTTGGTTCCGCTGACCAACAACAACAAGAAAATAATCGCGGCAGTTTCGCCCACACCGCGTGCGGTTACAGCTATCAGTGCTGTGCTTGAAGGGGACGCATTGGAAAATGCTCTTGAGCGTTTAAGAGACGGAAAACCGATTTTATGTGAAGTGCCAAAGAAAATAGAATGTGACGGAATAGTGTGTACAGAAATTTACGAAACCGATCCTAACAGTACAACGGCTATTCATATTTTAGGATATACCGATGCTGAAAACAGCGGGGTTTCGGGATTAGAAAAGGCTTATAACAGCACCTTAAACCGCTACGGTGAGGCTTATATATCCTATGAATGTGACGGCAAGGGCGAGCCGCTTATTGGCATTGCGCCTTTAATAAATAACTCCAGTTCAATAATAGCAAACGGAATTGTCAGTACGATTGATGCAAATATCCAAAATATTGCCGAAGCGGCAATTGACGGTCTCCAAAAAGGTGCGGTTGTAATAGCCGAAGCCGAAAGCGGAAAAATCAGAGCAATTGCCAGCCGCCCGAATTTTAGTATTTCAAATTTGAAAGTTAAGCTCAACGATAAGGATTCTCCCCTTCTAAATCGTGCAATAAATGCCTATAATGTCGGCTCGGTTTTCAAGCCCTGCGTTGCGGCAAGCGCTCTAAAAAACGGGAATTCGCAATTTTTCTACAACTGTACAGGCAGCTGCAAAATTATAGACCGAAGCTTTAAATGCCACGAGCTTAACGGTCATGGTTTTTTGAATTTAAAGCAAGGAATTGCAAATTCCTGCAACACCTATTTTTATAATTTAGGAATTAATTTAGGCGGAGCAAAAATTTTAAACACTGCTTTAAGTCTCCAGTTCGGGGAAAAAATCAGACTTTGTGAAGGCATTGAAACCGCACCAGGCAAGCTTCCTCGTGCCGACACACTTAAAAATATTGCTCATCTTGCAAACTTTAGTATTGGTCAAGGTGAGTTGCTCCTCTCCCCCGTTTCAATGCTGACACTATATTCCGCAATCGCCACTAACGGCACATATTATCTCCCAACTGTGGTTGAGGGAATTTTAGAAAACGGAAAAATAAAATCATACGCCACAGAAAAGCCCACAAGAGCTATGAGTGAAGAAACGGCGGATATACTGAAGGAATGTTTGTTTTCGGTAATAGAGGAAGGTACCGGAACAGATGCAAAGCCCAAAACCGTAACCGCCGCAGGAAAGACCGCAACCGCACAAACAGGAAAATTTGTAAATGGAATTGAAATCAATGAGGGTTGGTTTTGCGGCTTTTTCCCTTACGAGAATC
The DNA here is from genome assembly GCA_045542295.1 of Acutalibacteraceae bacterium. GTDB lineage: Bacteria > Bacillota > Clostridia > Oscillospirales > Acutalibacteraceae > UBA737. Next base: position 550 of record JAZQKT010000074.1, on the reverse strand, counting down.
CAAAATATGTAGTAATTGTTTTTTCTGAAGATACGTCGCGGCAGACAAAAACCTGCAGTCAAATTTTTGCCGAGATTGCTGATAACATCACGGCTCTGACTTTAAAAAATTAACCAATGACAAAAAACACTTGCAATTGTTAATTTCTAATGTTACTATGTTGCTTGTAAAGGAAAATTCCTTTGCAAGCACATATTTTTTTATTTAAATACGGAGGTGCACAAAAAATGATTAACAGTAAGTTAACAGCTAAAGAAGCTTTGGGTTTTGAAATTTATCATTTCCCACACAGCCACACAAGAGACAGAGATATGATGGAAAAATTTATAAAGAAAGGCTTTATAAATGTAGCACACGGCTTTGATATTAACTCTGACCTTACAAAAATGCTGATTGATGAGGGAGTAAAATTTTGGGTATACGCTAACGCTGTAGGTCTTACATCCGAAAAGCAGGGTGAAAAGATTATCTACGGTATTAAAGACGGTTGGAAAGATCGCATAGCCGAGAGGGTTGAAAAAATCAAGGCGGCAGGTCTTTGGGATGCGGT
>JAZQKT010000073.1:0-30530 GCA_045542295.1 Acutalibacteraceae bacterium | reverse complement strand
CAGAGCATAAAACAATTTTTTGCTATGAAAAGGGCTTGGAGCTTAATGTAGAGAATGTAAGACAGCAAAAGCGCTTTCACCCAAGATGCGGAACCTCGTTTATGATACTTATGATACTGATAAGTGTTATTTTTTCAACGCTTGTTCAAATGATTTTTCCAAAGGTTTATGACGTTTATTGGCTGTGGACTGTCACCAAAATACTGATGCTTCCGCTTATTTGCGGCGCCGGCTTTGAGGTTTTAAGGTTCTGCGGCAAATATGATAACACCTTTACCAAAATTATATCAGCACCCGGAATGTGGCTTCAAAGAATTACCACAAAGGAGCCTGAGGACGGTATGATTGAGGTTGCAATAGCAGCACTCAAGGCTTGTGAGCCCGAAATACCTGACGTTGACCGCAGTGTTGACCAAAAAAACGAAAACGGTGACGAGACAAATGACAATATTTGAGGCTTATAATGATACTAAAAAAAGACTGCAGGCGGCAGGAATTGAGGATTACGTTTTTGAGGCAAAGGAAATAATCAAGCACATAACAGGAATGAACGCTTCTCAAATAATTACCGGCTACAGCAAAAAATTAAGTGAGTTTGAAAAAAACAATTTAACCGCAATTATAAGACAAAGGGAGATAAGATACCCGCTTCAGTATATCTTTACCAAGTGGGATTTTTACGGAAGACCGTATTACGTAGGCCCCGGGGTTTTAGTACCGCGTGCTGATACCGAAACGGTGGTAGATGCTTGTCTTGAAGCGGTAAAGGGAAAAGAAAACCCGCAAATTTTAGACCTTTGTGCAGGAAGCGGCTGTATTGGAATAACCCTTGCAAAGGAAATTTCCGAAGCTTCTGTGTGTTTGGTTGAAAAATATGACGAAGCTTTACGGTATGCACAGAAAAATATTACACTTAACAGCGCCGAAAATGTCACTGCATTAAAGGGTGACATATTCGAAAAGGCGGGAGCGGATAAAAAGTATGACCTTATTGTGAGCAATCCGCCCTATATACCGCGGGACGAAATGAGTATTATTTCGCCCGAAACCAAATTTGAGCCCGAAACAGCTCTTTTGGCAGGGGACGGCGGTATGGAGTTTTACAAGGCTATAACCGAGAATTATACTGACAGTTTGAATGAAGGCGGAATACTCTGCTTTGAGGTTGGTATAAATGAAAGTGAACGTGTAGCCGAGATTTTAAAGGCTAACGGATACACAAAAATTACAGTTAAAAAAGACCTGAACGGAGTTGACCGTTCGGTTTTGGGCATAAAAACAAGGTAAAGAGAGGATATAAAAATGGCTAAAGTACAAAATGCCAAGGCTCCCGTAAGGCGAGTTGAGGACGAAGAAAAGCAAAAAGCGCTGAAAACCGCAATGGACCAAATCGAAAAGAAATTCGGTAAGGGCGCGGTTATGCGTTTGGGTGAGAATGCGGCAATGAATGTTGAATGCATCAAAACCGGTTCACTCATGCTTGATATAGCGCTTGGTATAGGCGGAATACCCAAGGGCAGAATTGTTGAGATTTACGGTCCTGAATCTTCGGGTAAAACCACTGTTGCACTTCACTGCGTTGCAGAGGCGCAAAAGATGGGCGGAACGGCGGCATTTATTGATGTTGAGCATGCTCTTGACCCTGTGTATGCCAGCCATTTGGGTGTTGATATTGACAGCCTTTTGGTTTCACAACCCGATTCGGGTGAGCAGGCATTGGAAATTGCCGAAGCACTTGTGCGCTCGGGCGCAGTTGATATTATTGTTGTTGACTCGGTTGCGGCGCTTGTAACAAGAGCAGAAATTGACGGTGAAATGGGCGACAACCACGTGGGACAGTTGGCACGACTGATGTCACAGGCACTCCGTAAGCTTGCGGGTGCACTTTCTAAATCAAACTGTGCCGCAATTTTTATAAACCAGCTTCGTGAAAAAATCGGTGTGATGTATGGTAACCCGGAAACCACCCCCGGCGGACGCGCGCTTAAGTTTTATGCCAGTGTTAGAATTGATGTCAGAAAAGGCGAAACAATTAAAGAGGGAAACGACATTATAGGTGTACATACAAAGGCGAAAATTGTTAAAAACAAGGTAGCCCCTCCTTTTAAAACTGCCGAATTTGATATAATGTACGGTACAGGCATTTCTCACACAGGTGAAATTATTGATGCAGGTGTTGAGCTTGGAGTACTTAAAAAATCGGGAGCTTGGTTCTATTACGGCGAAACAAGACTCGGTCAAGGTAGGGACAATGTAAAGGTTTTATTCAACGATAATCCTGAATTGGCACAGGAAATCGAGGCTAAAATTATGAGCGCAGTAAACAACGGTTTGGAAATCGGTGTTGAGGAAGAAGCCTTAAGCGGCGATGCTGCGGTTGAAATTATGCCCGAGGAACCAACATCAAGACCCAGAAGAACGGTTGATATTGATATTGCGGTTGACGAATAATGATCATCACCGAAATTTTAAGGGACAAAAAGCATTTAACCAAAATCCGCTTTGGTGACGGCGGCGAAATTTTGCTTGATAATGATGTTCTGTCAGAAAACGGACTTTGTGTCGGAACAGAGCTTTCTCAAGAAGAAGTTAAAGCCTTAAAATATGATTCCGATTATAAAAGAGCTTTATCACGTGCCTTTTGGTATCTCGACAGAATGGATTATACTGAAAAGACGCTTTATGAAAAGCTTTTAAAAGCAGGCTTCAACAAACGGGCTTCAGCGGCAGTAATTGCAAGGCTTTGTGAGCTGGGCTTGGTTGATGACCGCCGCTTTGCCGAAAGGCTGGCGGAGCGTTTTAAGGAGAGTAACGTTTCTAACCGTGAGGCACTTCACAAAATGCTTTTAAAGGGTGTGCCCTATGAGCTGGCAAAGGAAATTTTAAACAATTCTGATACTGACGAGGAAGAACAGATTAAAAATCTGTTAGAGGGCAAATATGCCTATAGATTAACTACCGAGAACGGTGCCGAAAAGGTTTATGCCGCATTGGTTCGCAAGGGCTTTTCCTACGGTGCAGTCAGGTCAGCTATGAAAAAATATATACAAGAACTTGAATTTAGCGAGGAATATTAAATGTATAAGGTTTGTATGGTGTCACTCGGTTGTCCCAAAAATCAGGTGGACGCTGAAATGATGCTTAAGACTTTAAGTGACGGTGGGCTTGAAATTTGCAGTGCAGAGGCAGAGGCGGATGCAATTATTATAAATACCTGCGGTTTCATTGAGTCTGCTAAAGCGGAGGCTATTGAGAATATACTTGAAGCCGCACAGTATAAGACTGACGGTAATTGCAAGGCACTTATTGTGACAGGCTGTTTGGCAGAGCGCTACCGTGACGATGTGACCGAGGAAATTCCCGAGGTTGATGTTTGCGTGGGAATAGGCTCTAACAGAAAAATAGCCGATATTGTTATAAATGCTGTTGAGGGCAGATGCGAAAACTCTTACGGGGAAAAAACCGATTTAGATTTAAACGGTGAGCGCATTTTAGGCGGTTATCCCTTTAGCACATATTTGAAAATTGCAGATGGTTGCGACAACTGCTGTACCTATTGTGCAATACCTAAAATAAGGGGCAGAATGAGAAGTCGAACCATAGAGGAATGTGTAAGTGAAGCTCAAAGATTAGCGCAAAACGGTGTTAAGGAGCTTATTGTTGTAGCACAGGACACCACCGCCTACGGTGAGGATATTTACGGTGAGTCACGGCTTCCCGAGCTGCTGACGGAGCTTTGTAAAATAGAGGGGCTTCATTGGATAAGAACCCTTTACACCTATCCCGACCGTATAACCGATAAGCTTTTGGATGTTTTAGCAAAGGAAGAAAAGCTTGTTAAATATTTGGATATACCGATTCAGCACGTAAACGGTGAAATATTAAAGAAAATGAACCGCAAGGGTGACAGTGAGCATTTATCGAGCCTTATTGATAGGATAAGGGCAAAAATCCCCGATATTACCCTTAGAACAACCCTTATAACAGGCTTCCCCGGAGAAACCGAGGAGCAGTTTTGTGAAATGGCAGAGTTTGTAAAGAACAAAAGGTTTGACCGCCTTGGATGTTTCACATATTCTGCGGAGGAGGGCACTGCGGCAGCCCGGTTTGAAAATCAAATAGATGAGCAAACTAAAAATGACCGTATGGAAAATATAATGGAAATGCAAATGACCATTGCCGCAGAAAAAAATGAGGAAAAGGCAGGCAGTCTGACAGAGGTACTTATTGAGGGCTGGGACGATTACATTAAATGCTATTTCGGAAGAACTGTGGCAGATGCTCCCGAGGTTGACGGAAAAATATTTTTTATGTCATCAAAGCCGCTTAAAATCGGCGATTTTGCAAAGGTAAGAATCAATGATTCAATAGATTATGACTTGTTAGGAGAGTTAGAAGAATGAATACACCAAACAAATTAACTTTAGCACGAATGATAGCAACTCCTATTTTTATGGCAATAATGCTTATAGCATTCCCTTACCATTATGCAATTTCTCTTGTTTTGTTTATTGCCGCATCTCTTACAGATATGATTGACGGCAAGATGGCAAGAAAATACAATATGGTAACGGATTTCGGCAAATTTATGGATCCGCTTGCCGATAAAATGCTTACAACCAGCGCATATTTAGGCTTTATGTTTATTTACGGCGGCACTAAATTCGGTTGGCATATAGTTGTTATCACATTTATTGTTTTGTTCCGCGAGTTTGCGGTTTCCTCTATCCGTTTGGTAGCGGTAACGGCAGGCGGCAAGGTTGTTGCGGCAAATATGTGGGGCAAATGCAAAACTGTAAGCCAGATGGCGGGCATTATAGTGGCACTTGGCTGCTATGCTTTAAATGAATTTATAACACTTTCGGCTTCGGTATGGGATATTGCAAATATTATTATAATTGCTCTTTTCTGGCTTTCTGCTGTGCTTTGTGTTATTTCGGGCGCAATTTATATCTACGGCGGAAGAGAGTATATAGCCAACGCAAAATAGTAGGTGACGTGTTTGTTTAATAGATTAAAAGAGGATATAAAGGCGTTTATGGACCGTGACCCTGCGGCTACAAGCGCCCTTGAAATAATGCTTTTATACCCCGGCTTTAAAGCAATAAGAATGCATCGCAGAGCGCATTTTTATTATAAGCACGGCTGGCTTTTTTTGGCGCGCTATGTTTCTCAAAGAGCGGCAAGGAAAACCGGTATAGAAATTCATCCGGGTGCTACAATAGGCAGACGCTTGGTTATAGACCACGGTACGGGTATAGTTATAGGTGAAACCACCGAAATAGGTGACGATGTGCTTATTTATCAGGGAGTAACGCTCGGAGGTACGGGTAAGGATACCGGCAAGCGTCACCCCACTATTGGAAACAATGTAATGATAAGCGCCGGCGCAAAGGTTTTGGGACCCTTTAAAATAGGGGACAATTCCCGAGTGGCGGCAGGAGCGGTTGTGCTTGAAGAGGTGCCGCCAAACTCTACCGTTGTGGGTGTTCCTGCACGTGTTGTCCGTCAGGACGGTAAAAAGGTAACCCAACCGCTTGACCAAATTCATATGCCCGACCCCGTAAAGCAGAGGATGGACGGTATGGAGCAACGTATACTCGAACTTGAGGGTATAATTTCTACTTTAGGAGAGAAAAACTAATGAAAATTTTTAACACTTTAACACGCAGTAAGGATGAGTTTAAGCCCATAACCGAGGGCGAGGTTAAAATTTATGCCTGCGGACCTACGGTTTATAACTATATTCATATCGGTAATGCAAGACCGCTTTGTGTTTTTGATGTTTTGCGCCGTTATTTTGAATGGCGCGGTTTAAAGGTGAACTTTGTTCAAAACTTCACCGATATTGACGATAAGCTTATAAAAAAGGCAAATGAGGAGGGTATAACAGTACCCGAGGTTGCCGAAAGATATATCGAGGAATTTTGGACCGACGCCAAGGGCCTTAATGTACGTGAGGCTACAGTTCACCCCCGAGCTACCGATAATATTGAGCAGATACAGGATATTATTTCTTCACTTGTTGAAAACGGTTATGCTTATGAAGCAGGCGGTGACGTTTATTACAGAGCAAAGAAGTTTGACGGTTACGGAAAGCTTTCACATCAGCCTCTAGAGGATTTGGAGGCAGGCGCACGTATTGAAACGGGTGACATCAAGGAAGACCCAATGGATTTCTGCCTTTGGAAGGGCGCAAAGCCGGGCGAGCCTTTTTGGGAGTCACCTTGGGGCAACGGCAGACCCGGCTGGCATATAGAATGCTCGGCAATGGCAGGCAGATACCTTGGAAAAACCATAGATATTCACTGCGGCGGTCTTGACCTTATTTTCCCGCACCACGAAAATGAGATTGCCCAAAGTGAAGCGGCAAACGGCTGCGAATTTTCACACTATTGGATGCACAACGGTTTTATAAATGTTGATAATCACAAGATGTCAAAGTCTTTAGGTAATTTCTTTACTGTGCGAGATGTTGCAGAAAAATACGGTTATGAGCCGATTCGCTATCTTATGATTTCTTCACAGTACAGAAGCCCGATAAATTATTCTGTTGATATTATTGAGCAGGCAAAAAATTCTATTGAACGCCTTTACACCTGCCGTGATAATATTGATTTTGCACTCAAAAACGCAAAGGACGGCGGTGAGATACCCGCATTTTTAGAGGAGCATAAGCAGGAGTTTATTACCGCTATGGAGGATGACCTTAACACCGCTGACGCTTTAGCGGCTGTGTTTATGCTTGTGCGTGATATAAATACTGCTATTGCAAACGGTGCCGAGAAGGCCACTTTAGAAGCTTGTGCAGATGTATTTGACCAGCTTACTTGGGTGTTAGGTTTAGTATATAACCGCAACACACAGGCGCTGGACAGCGAAATAGAAGCGCTTATTGAAAAGCGTACCGAGGCACGCAAGAACAAGGATTTCAAAACTGCAGATGAAATTCGTGACAAGCTAAAGGAAATGGGTATCATTTTAGAGGATACACCGCAAGGCGTAAAATGGACGAGAAGCTAATAAAGAAAGAGCCGTTGGGGAAAGGCTTTTTTGTAAACGTAACACCGCATCATACCTTTGGTACGGATGCGGTGGTCTTAAGTTATTTTGCTAACCCTAAAAAAGGGGACAGGCTCGTTGATTTGGGTACGGGCTGCGGTATAATTCCGTTGATTATGTTAAGGGACGGTGCTCTTAAAGCAGCCGTAGGCGTTGATATAAGCGAGGAAGCTGCCTTTTTGGCCGGAAAAACTGCCAATGAGCTTGAGCTTTCAAACTTTGAGGTTATAAACAGTGACCTTAATGAGCTTAAGGGTAAGGTGGATTTCGGCGCACATACGCTTGTAACCTGCAATCCACCCTATAAAGCCCCGAATGCAGGGCTTAAAAATCCCGATAGGTTATTAATGGTGGCTCGACATGAGGTTGCCTGCACGCTTGAGGATATAGTTGCGGTGTCATCAAAGCTTTTGCAAACAAGCGGAAGGCTTTGTATGTGCCAGCGTCCCGAAAGACTTGCAGAGCTGATGAGCCTTATGTGCAAATACGGAGTTGAACCGAAAAGACTCCGACTTGTTTGTCAGCGAAAGGGCGAGGAACCGTGGCTTGTGCTTTTAGAGGGCAGGCGTTGCGGTAATGTAGGTCTTCGGATTGAGCCGACTCTTTATGTTGAAGAAAACGGCGAATTTTCGCCTGAGATGATAAATATTTACGGCGCTTATAAGGAGGCGTATCTTTAGTTGAGCGGAAAACTATATGTAGTTGGAACACCTATCGGAAACCTTGGCGATATGAGCCCAAGAGCGGTTAGCACGCTTGAAAATGTAGATTTTATAGCCGCCGAGGATACACGTGTTACAATAAAACTGCTTAATCATTTTGGAATTAAAAAAGAAATGCTTTCTTATTATGAGCATAATAAAAATTTAAGAGGTAATCTTATTATTGAAAGAATGCTTAACGGTGAAGATTGTGCTGTTGTATCGGATGCAGGTATGCCGGCAATTTCCGACCCGGGTGAGGATTTGGTGCGTAAGGCCAGAGAGGTTGGCATTGAGGTTGAGTCAGTGCCGGGTCCCAGTGCTTTGATAACGGCAATAAGCATTTCGGGTTTTCCTTGCGGCAGATTTTGCTTTGAGGGCTTTCTTTCTATGAATAAAATAAGTCGCAGAAGGCATTTGGAGGATTTGAAAACCGAAAAAAGAACGATGGTTTTTTATGAAGCTCCACATAAGCTTCCTGCAACGCTTGCGGATATGCTCGGCTACTTTGGGGACAGGAAAATAGTCCTTGTAAGGGAGCTCACAAAACTTCATGAAACGGTTAAGCATTGGACGCTGAAAGAAGCGGCAGAGTATTACAGTGAAATTTCGCCCAAGGGTGAGTTTGTACTTATTGTTGAGGGAGCAAAAGAGGAAACACACGTATATAGCCTTGAGGATGCGGTTTTGTTGGCAAAAAAACTTACCGACGAAGGAAAATCAACCTCTGCGGCAGCTAAAGAGGCGGCAGAGATCACAGGAATTAAAAAAGGCGATATATACAAGGAGATCTTAAATGGTTAGGCAGAGGTGGATCACATATGGACGATAAGGATTTTGGGTTTGACTTTTATATAAGCGGCAATGACAATAACGAAGAGGCTGACAATTTTGAAGATATCTATTCATCGTCATCCGAAGCCGAGGATATGGTTTCTTTAAGCTCTTTCAGTGATGAAGCAAAGGGACGTCACACAAAGAAAAAGCATAAGAAAAAGAGTGCTTTTGGGATTTGGTGGAAAAATCGGCGAGGTTGGCAAAAGGCGCTTATTATTACACCGTTAAGCCTTTTGTTGGTGCTGATAATAGCAATCAGTACGCTTTTTATACTATTTGATTACAACTATGTTAAAATAACAAGTGATCCCGAAGAACTTGGCATTGAGAGTGTAATTGATGAAAATATTATAAATATCGCGCTTTTCGGTATAGATACCAGAACCTTAAATTCATTTAAGGGCAATGCCGACAGTATTATGATTCTAAGTCTTAACACTGTTACCAAGCAGGTAAAAATAATTTCTGTAATAAGGGATACCTTTGTACCGATAACATATAACGGAAAGACTACCTATAATAAAATTAACAGTGCTTATGCAAAGGGCGGTCCCGTTCTTGCGATGAAGGTTTTAAATACCGTATTCGGACTCGATATAATGGAATATGCAACGGTTAATTTTTACGGTATGACCGATATTATCGATGCAGTAGGAGGAATAGAGGCAGAGCTTACCGCGGCGGAGGTTGCATCTGCTTCCAAGAATGCTTATGCAATTAACGCTTGTATCAAAGAACTCTGCTCGGCGTTAGGTAAAAATCCCAAAGATTATTATATAAACAAATCGGGCAAGCAACACCTTAACGGAATTCAAGCGGTTTCCTACTCGCGCATAAGACATGTTGCAAATATCTGGGGCACAAATAATGACTACGGACGTACCGACCGTCAGCGTTATGTTATGGAGCAGTTATTTAACAAGGCGGTAAAGCTTAAGAAAAGCAAATATGTTGATCTTGTCAGATCACTCATTCCTTGCAGTGAGACCTCGCTTTCTTATAGCGAGATTATAGATTTGGCAGTGAATATTTTGTTGGATTCGCCAAGCTTCCATCAAGACAGAATACCGAGAGAAGACTTTTTGATGCCCCGCCCTCAAACCAATGCAGGTTGGGTGGCATATTATGATTTAGGGTTTGCTGAAAAGTTGATTCATGCCTTTATTTATGACGATATAACCTTTGACGAGTATATTGAAAAGAACGGCATTGAAAAGAACGATTGGTATGGTGGCATACGTGTGCCGAGCAACAATAAAAAGCCAAGCAACAGCACGGGCTCTTCTAACACCTCGTCTAACAACAGTACTGTGAGTGAGCCGAGCGAAGATACTTCTTCGGTTCCTAAAGAAGAGGATCCTGTTTCAAGTGATGACGGCACAAGTGAAGAACCGCCTATAGAGGGAGACGATTCGGGCGAGAGTCAACCTGACGAGGGTGAAACACCTCCCGATGAAGGTGAAACACCTCCGGACAGTGGGGAGACACCACCCGACAGTGGTGAATCGACACCCTCCGAAGAGAAACCAACTACTTCCGAACCGCCGCAGTCTTCTGACACCGGATCGGAAGAAACAGTTACTCGAACACGTAAAAGCAAATAAAAAAAACAGTCTTGCCGAAATTTCGGCAAGACTGTTTTTCACTTGTTATCTAATGGTTTAATTAATAAGCTTTACCCCAATAAAGCATAGCTTTTGCTTTTTTGCCGCAGCAAACGCATTCGCCGCCGATTTCCTCCTGCTCAAAGGGGATACAGCGTGAGGTTACACCGGCAACCTCCTTAAGCTTATCCTCGCACTCGCGGTCACCACACCACATAGCACGTATAAAGCCGGGCTTGTTCTCTGCAATGTCCTTCATCTCGTCAAGATTGTGAGCATCATAGGTCATAACACTTCTGCGCTCCAAAGCCTTTTGATAAAGACCGTCATGCACAGCCTTTAAAAGCTCGGGAATTTTAGTTTCAATCTCATCAAGAGCCACAACGGTTTTTTCACCGTTATCACGGCGAACCACAACACAGGAATTGTTTTCAATGTCCTTGGGTCCTAACTCAATGCGGAGCGGAACACCCTTCATTTCATATTCGCTGAATTTCCAGCCGGGAGATTGGTCGCGGTCATCCAAATGTGTGCGGCAAACAGCCTTAAGACCCTCATAAACCTCTGTAGCTTTTTCAAGAACACCCTCCTTGTGGGTTGCAATCGGAACGATTACGGCTTGAATGGGGGCAACAGCAGGGGGAAGAACAAGACCGCTGTCATCACCGTGGGTCATAATAAGAGCACCAATAAGGCGTGTGGTGGTGCCCCAAGAGGTCTGGAAGGGGTGAACTGCGTTATTGTTTTTGTCTGTATATTCAATATCAAATGCCTTTGCAAAGCCGTCACCAAAATAATGCGATGTACCGCTTTGTAATGCCTTACCGTCGTGCATAAGGGCTTCAATGGTATATGTAGCTTCAGCGCCGGCAAAACGTTCTTTCTCGGTCTTTTGACCCTTGACAACAGGCATAGCAAGCACATTCTCACAAAATTCTGCATAAACGTTAAGCATCTGAATAGTCTCGGCTTGCGCTTCCTCGGCTGTGGCGTGGAGTGTGTGACCCTCCTGCCATAAGAATTCTCTGGAGCGCAAGAAAGGACGTGTGGTCTTTTCCCAACGAACAACGTTACACCATTGGTTGTAAAGCTTGGGAAGGTCACGGTAAGAATGAACAATATTTTTAAAATGGTCACAGAAAAGTGTTTCGGAGGTAGGTCTTACACACATTCTTTCGTCCAGCTCTTCTTCGCCGCCGTGTGTTACCCAAGCAACCTCGGGTGCAAAGCCCTCAACATGGTCCTTTTCTTTTTGAAGAAGACTCTCGGGGATAAAGAGGGGCATATAAACATTTTCGTGGCCGGTTTTTTTGAAACGGTCATCCATCTGACGCTGAATGTTTTCCCAGATAGCATATCCGTAAGGACGGATAATCATACAGCCCTTAACTGATGCATAATCTATAAGTTCTGCTTTAATGCAGACATCGGTATACCATTTGGCGAAATCCTCATCCATAGATGTTATTGATTTTACAAGCTTTTCTTTTGCCATAACAGAGGGCACATATCTTTTTGCGCCCTTGGTCCCACCCTTCGTAAAAGTACTAAAATACATATATAGTCAATTATACTTCAAATTGATTCAATTTGCAAGATTTTTTATAATCAAAGTTAGAATGCTTTAGTTAATTACGATAAAGTTGAAAAGAGATGAAAAAATATGTTGACAAATCAATGATTTAAACATATTATTTCTTTAGAGGCTTTTAAAAAAGCATTTTTTTCAGGAGGAAATGAATTATGGTATTTGATAAGATAAAAGAGATTTTAGCCGAGCAGCTTGATGCTGATGCAGAAGAAATGACAATGGACACCAACATAGCAAAGGATTTAGGGGCAGACAGTCTTGATGTTGTTGAGCTTTTGATGTCGATTGAGGATGAATTTGAGGTTGAAATTCCTGATGAGGAAATTGAAAACATCAAAACTATCGGTGATTTGACCGAATATATTGAGAAGAACATGTAATAAACAAAACCGAGAAGCTTTAGGGCTCCTCGGTTTTATTTGTATAACGAAAACTACGTTTTCAATTTGTCGGCAAGTATTATAATATTTAAAGTGTGATTTTTGTCACCATAACCCCCTTAAACGACAATGGCTCCGCCCTTGACATGTTTTAAGGGTAGCAAATAATAAATGTTTAGGCAGAGGAGTATTAGAACCCGATTTTTACGGGACGATTTTCACCGCTGCTTAAGACGGCGGAAGTTTGACTTCAAACCAGAAACAAACACCGTCCGAAGTGTTATAAACACCGCAGTCTGTGCCGTGGGTTTTCATAACTGCGGCAACAATTGAAAGACCAAGCCCGAAACGGCTGCTGTCTCTTTTATGTGACGTATCACCCCTGAAAAAGCTTTGCCAAATTTGCGGCATAAGCTCTTCGGGGATTTTTTCGCCCGTATTTGTCACTAAAATGCGAAGATGCTCACCGTTTTTAATGCTCTTAACCAAAACCTCGCCGTTTTCACTTACGTGTGCGGCAGAATTTTCAAGCAGAGATTTTAACACCTGTTCAATTTGTATGGCATCTGCAAAGCATATAGAGTTTTCGGGAACCAGGCTCTTTGCGTTAATGGCTTTTCCCTTAAAAATACGTGTCACCATGTCGGAGCAAAGCACAGAAATATCAAATTCCTGACAGTTAAGCGGAATTTGACCCGATTCATAGCGTGATAATTCCAGAATACTTAATACAAGGCTGTTCATACGCCGACTTTCCTCAATTATTGTGTTGCAGTAGCTTTCGCGCGATTCGGGGTTGATATCAAGCTTTAAGCCCTCGGCGTAGCCGCTTATAATAGAAATCGGGGTTTTAAGCTCGTGCGAGACATTCGCAACAAAGCCCCTACGCATAACATCAAGCTGACGCTCCAGCTCAATATCGTCTTTGAGCTTTGCATTGGTTGTACGCAGGTCCTCAAGCGAAGCTGAAAGCGAGTCGGAAAGGTGGTTTATTGAATGGGCAAGCTGTCCTATTTCATCGTTAGAGCTTATTTCCAGTCTGCGTTCAAAATTAAGCTCTGCCATAGCTCTTGTGATTTTGTTCATATTTGAAATCGGGTGGGAAAATTTGCGGGCAAATATGAGTACCCACACAAGCGACAGGCAAAAACAAATAAAAGAAATAATTACTATAAATTCGTTTGCAATTGCAGCGGAATTGGCAATAAGCTCTTTTTGAACACGCACCTCGGCATAAATATCTTTAGCAATTTTCTTTCTGCAAAGCATATATTCATTTTTGTCAAAGTTCCGTGTTACGGTTTGAAAGGTTATTCCGTCAGAAAGTTCTTGGCTATCTATAACATTCAGTCTTTCGTGTGACATTGAAAAGCGGTCGTTATTCTGTTGGAAATAGTCCATCATCTGTCCGCCGTGGGTAGTGTATTCAATTTTTCCGTTTTTGTGGTAAATTTCAACATCAAATTTGTGTTTTTCATTTATTTCCGAAAGGGTATCGATAACCTCTCTGGGGTCTGAAAGGTCAACCGAGCTTACAACAAGCAACTGCTCCTTTAGTGCGGATTTTTCCTTTAGAGTAAAGAATTCTACCAAGAAAGTAACATTTGACAGGGTGAGCACCAAAACAAAGGCAACAAAAATAACCGCTATACGAATGAAAATATTAAACCAAAGCTTATGTCTGAAACCTTTAATTTTCAAGCTTATACCCCATTCCGTATATTGTTTTAAGGTGAGAAACCCCAAAATCTCCCAGCTTTGTGCGCAGTCTTGCTATGTGAGAGTCAACCGTTCTGGTGTCTCCGATGTAGTCATAACCCCAAACGGCATTAAGCAGCTGGTCGCGGGTGAGTACTCTCCCTGAATTCAGCTTTAAATATGCAAGCAGTTCAAATTCCTTGAGGGTAAGCTCCAAGGGCTTGCCGTCGATAAAGGCGGTAAAGGCATCCTCGTCAACAAAAAGACCTGTTTTTTCGGCAGAAGGCTTAAGCGAAGTGCCCGAGCTTCTTTTTATAAGCGCCTCCACACGCTTAACCAAAACGGCAGGAGAGAAGGGCTTTGTTACATACTCATCAATTCCCGACTCAAATCCCGTAAGCAAATCAAATTCTTCTGCTCTTGCGGAGAGCATAATTATTGGGATATCAGAGGTTTTTCGTATTTCCTTTGTTAGTGCCCAACCGTCAATTTCGGGCATCATTATATCAATAATTGCAAGACCAAGCTCTTCTTTTGAAGCATTAAAAATATCAAGAGCCTGTTTTCCGTCAAAGGCGGAAACGGTTTCAAAGCCTGCAGCATTCAAAAAGTCGGTAACAAGCTTTACAATGCGTTCTTCATCATCCGCAACAAGGATTTTTTTGTTTTCCATGCTATTAGACCTCCCCGGTTCACAGTAAGTATACATTTAACATTTTATAATATTATTAAAATTTTGTAAACAACAAAATGCCGATGTGTTTTTTCACATCGGCAAAGCTTTTTATTTAATTTCACAGCCTGTGTAATAGTGCTTTAAGATTTCCTTGTAGCCGGCACCCTGCTTCGCCATAAAGTTTGCTCCGTTTTGGCTCATACCCACACCGTGGCCCGAGCCGTAAACCGTAAAGGTGAAGCTGTTATCGGCAAAGCTAACCTCAAAGCTGGCAGATTTAAGGCCCAGCGCTTTTTGAAGCTCAAAGCCGGTGAGAGCTTTTTTGCAAACCGTAATTTCTGTTACTGTGCCCGAGTCGGTGCGAACTGATTTTCCAAAATAATTTTTTGGTTCTCCCTCAAGGACAGCCAGCTTTCCAAGCTTTTCCCGAAGCTCCTCTGCAGTAAAGGAAGATGTGCTTATAAAATCTGCCGAAAGCTTGTCACCCTCACTCGAAACGGGCTTTAAATATGGGCGCTCACCTCCCCAAACATTTTTAGGGTCTTCGGTTTTACCGGGAGAGATTGCATGATATAAGGCGGAAATAGGCACTCCGTTATAGGTAATAAACTGACCGCGGGTTTCTTTAATTGCATTTTCAATTTTTTTGGTATATTCTGCGGCAGAGTCACCCCACTTGTCCGCCGCCTCTTGTTTTGTAATAAAGCTTTGGTCTATTGTGTGGTCAGAGGTGATATCATAATCAAGGTCACGATTTTGCTCTCTTTTACAGCAGGCAAAGGTATATGCGGCTACAGCCTGCGCTTTAAGAGCTTCCTCGTGGTAAAGGGCAGGCATTTCGGCGGCAACAACACCGAAAATATACTCCTCTGCCGTAAGCTCCAAAACTTGCGAGTTGTGTAACACCTTAAAGCTTTCTGCGGCGGTGACTTTTTCATTTTCGGGCAGGAGTGCCGTTGCTGATGCGGCAACTGCCTTTTCGGGGGATTTTAGCACCCCTAAAGGTAAAAGCAACATAGAAATTGCTATAAAAAGTGTGAAGCCGAAAAGTTTTTTCATTGTTATTCCCTCTTTTTGTGTTGACTTTTAAAATAAAGCAATATAAAATTAACTAGTATATTATATGTTTGGTATCTAAAATAAATGTTTTGGAGTGTAATAATGAAATATAAAAAAATTATTTTTCTTTTCAGCGTGTTTTTACCGGTAAGCCTTTTGTTAAGGCTTGTTCAGCTCAGCTTTACGGTGGATTACGCTACAGGATTTTTTGTAAGAGATTTTGAAACTAACGGTAAAGCAATGCTTTGGGTATTGATTGGTCTTTGTATAGCCCCGGCGGTTTTTGCCTTTACCTCGCATCGCAACCCCGAAAATCCGCCCAGTCCCAATCTCTTTTTGAGTATTGTCGCCTTTGCGGCGGGTGGCGCGATTATAAGCGGTATTTTTTTTGAGGTCTTTCCCGAAACCGTACCTGCCTGGCAGGTGGCGGCAGTAAAAATCACAGGCCTTATGACGGCGTTATTCTTTGTTTTCTTCGGCTTGGAGCGTTTTATAGACTTCCGTTTACCGAGAATTTGTGCCGCAATCCCGACACTTTATTTTATTTTCAGGATTATTTGCGATTTTACGGCAATTGCGGCTTTGGCACTTACTTCAGAAAATCTTTTAATAATGCTGGCTTATTGTGCGGTTTTGTTCTTCTTTTTACAGTTTGCAAAGCTTTACAATGAGCTTGACAGTGAGTATAATTTCAGAAAATTGCTTTCAAGCGGCCTTGCAAGTATAATGCTTTGCTTTGTTCAAACCGTACCGCACTTTCTTTTAAAGATACTTACAGGATACAGCTTTATGCACACCTCTGTTGCGGCAAATATCAATCTGTTTTTTACAGGGGTATTTGTTGCGGTATTCCTTTTTACACATTTCAGCTTTTTTAACGCCTGCCTAACAAAGGAAGAGCAGGTGGAAAATGGAAATTCTTTCAAGAAAAAGATCACAAAAATATGCAACATTTTCAAGTAAATGTGCACTAAAATCTTGACATATCCTATATATAGTGGTAAAATTGATATGATAAATTCAGGTTTTATGATACTTGTCTGATTAAGGATAATTATCGTATCGGTATATTTGGCGAATATACTGTGTTTGATTGTATCACGGGAGGGAAACACACGGCTCCCGTCGCCGCAGTTTAAATTTGTGCGGTAAATTCTGTGTTTAATATATTGGAGGTGCGCGTATGCCCTATATTATTGGTGGCATAGCCGCTTTGGTATGTGCTGTAGTGGGCTTTTTTACAGGCTCTGTTTATCGTCGTAAATCGGCAGAAGCTACAATAGGCTCTGCTGAAGATGAGGCAAGACGCATACTGAACGATGCTATCAAAAATGCCGAACAAAAGAAAAAAGAAGCTTTGCTTGAAGCAAAGGATGAAATCCACCAGCTCCGTCAGGAAACCGAAAAGGACCTGCGTGAGCGCAGAAGTGAAGTTCAACGTCAAGAACACCGTATTCAACAAAAGGAAGAATCTCTTGACAGAAAGACCGATAACCTCGAAGCTAAAGAAGAAAAGTTGGCTAATCGCTCTAAAGAGATTGATGCCCGTCTTGAGGAATGTGAACGTATAAAGCAGAGCCAGTTGGATTTGCTTGAGAAAATTTCCGGTTTCACAAAAGAACAGGCCAAGGCTCATCTTTTGGAAATGCTTGACGGTGATTTGACCCACGAAAAAGCTGTAAAAATCATGGAATTTGAGCAGCAAACCAAGGATGAATCGGATAGAATTGCAAAAGACATTATCGGTCATGCAATTCAGCGCTGTGCAGCGGACCATTCTTCCGAAATGACCGTATCTGTAGTAGCCCTGCCCAATGACGAAATGAAGGGTAGAATTATAGGTAGAGAGGGTAGAAATATCCGTGCTCTTGAAACTGCTACAGGTGTTGACCTTATTATTGACGATACCCCCGAAACCATAACACTTTCAAGCTTTGACCCCGTAAGACGTGAAATTGCACGTCTGGCACTTGAAAAGCTTATTCTTGACGGACGTATTCATCCGGGAAGAATAGAAGAAACGGTTGCAAAGGCTACTGCCGAGGTAGAGGCTACCATCAAGCAGGAGGGTGAGCGTGCAATGATCGAAGCCGGTCTTCACAGCATTAATCCCGAGCTTGTTAAGCTTCTCGGTAAGCTGCGTTACCGCACAAGCTACGGTCAAAATGTGCTTAACCACTCACTTGAGGTTTGTCACCTTTCGGGTCTTATGGCGGCTGAAATGGGCGCTGATGTGACCCTTGCAAAGCGTGCCGGTCTTTTACACGATATCGGTAAGGCGCTTGACCATGAGCAGGAAGGCTCACATATTCAGCTTGGTGTTGAGGCTGCAAAGAAATACCGTGAGAATGAGACGGTGCTTAATGCAATCCACGCTCACCACGGTGATGTTGAGGCAAAGAGCCTTATTGCGTTTATTGTGCAGGCAGCTGATGCTATCTCTGCTGCACGTCCGGGTGCGAGAAGAGAAAATATCGAAAGCTACATTAAGCGTCTTGAAAAGCTTGAGGAAATCGCCAATTCCTTTAACGGTGTTGAAACATCGTTTGCAATTCAAGCCGGTCGAGAGGTTCGTATTGTGGTTAAGCCCGAGGTTGTTTCGGATGACCAAATGGTACTGATTTCTCACGAAATTGCACAGCGCATTGAAAATGAGCTTGAATACCCCGGTCAGATAAAGGTAAACGTTATCCGCGAAAGCCGTGCGGTAGATTACGCAAAATAAATATTTTGAGGGATTGTTATGAAAGAACGTATTGAACGTGTTATAACAGCTCTTCGCAAAAACAATATGCAGGGTATTCACGTACCCTGCATTAATGATATTCCGAAGACTGTTGAAAAAATGTTATTTGAGGGCGCGGTTATAACCGCAGGCGGCAGCGTATCGCTTAAAGAAAGCGGCGTTTGGGATTTGATTGAAAACGGCAAATATAACTTTCTTGACCGTAACCGTGAGGGCATCACCCCCGAAGAACGGCAGGATGTTTTCAGAAATGTTATAGGCTGTGACTTTTTCTTTTGCTCAACCAATGCCGTTACCGAAAAGGGTCAGCTTATCAATGTGGATGGCTTTGCAAACCGCATTGCAGGTATTGCTTTCGGTCCTAAAAAGGTTATTATGGTGGTTGGCGCTAATAAGATTGTTAAGGATTTGGAGGAAGGCTTTTTAAGGGTTAAAAAAATAGCCGCTCCGAAAAATTGTTTAAGGCTTGGCATTGATAGCCCCTGCGCAAAGCTGGGACATTGCGTTTCCTTGCTTAAAACCGATAAACCCGATATTACGGATGGCTGTGATTTTGAGCGCAGGATTTGTGCCAATTATCTTATAAGCGGCAGACAACAAGTAAAGGACCGCATAACCGTTATTATATGTGATGAGGATATGGGATACTAAAAAAAGCAGGGTTTCCTGCTTTTTTTAATGCTTTAAGAATTTAAGCTACGGAGTTTGCACGCTGAAAATCGTATTCACGAGCAATTTGATACCATGTTATAGGACCTACCGAACCCGAAACGGGGATGCCGTAAAGGCGCTGAAAGGCTGTTACCGCATTTTCGGTTTGTGTGCCGTAATAGCCGGTGACAGGTATTTCGGGTATGGCGGATATATTTCTGCCGATTAAAGATAAATAGGTTTGAAGGTCACTCACATTTTGTCCGCGCATACCAACTGTTAAAAAATAGCCCGGGTATAGCTTTGCGTCATTACCTTGATACCCTTCGGGTAAGGATGCAACTGTTTCGGTATAAATAGTTGAAATTTTATTCCAGGTGGCATTGTCTACTATACCCGTAACGGGCAGACCGTAATAGCGTTGAAAACGTTCAACCGCCTCAACTGTGCCTGAATCGAAATATCCGTTTATCGGCACAGGCTCTAAATTCTGATTAAAATAGGCTATGATACTCAAATAATACTGAACCGTTCTTACAGGGATTCCGCTCATACCCTCACTTACCTCGTCGGCAAAGGGAAGTGAGGCTTCTTCAAGGGTTATGCCCTCTGCCGCAAGCTCTGAAAGTCCTTTAACACCGGTATAGTAGCGTTTGATGCTGTACCAGGTGGATTTATCAACCTCACCCGAAATTGGGAGATTGAAAACCTCTTGAAATTTTCGGACTGCCGCCTCTGTATCTGTGCCGAAAATGCCGTTAGCATTTGCAATATCAGGTATGGCGGGGTAATTTTCACTGATGCGATTAAGCTGTACTTGAATTGTTCTTACATCGTTTCCTGCCGAACCTATACGCAAAGGCACACCGGGGTATGATTCCTCGGTAAATGCTACAGGAGCATTTTCAACGATACCTATATCGTTTCCGTAATAATTTTGAAGTATTTGGTATGGTGACAGTCCTTGCTCGGCAAGGTCTACGGTCCCCCATTGGGAAAGCCCCTGACAGGTTGAGGTGGTACCGTTGCAAAAGGCGGTAAAAAGGGGCTGAACACTGCCCTGCCTAATAACGTAATCATTAAAAATATCGTCTACTATGTAGCCAATGTTTTCAAAAATCTCTCTGTCGGGCACAAAGGCTTGGTCAAAAGCTGTGGTGTTGGTTATATCAAAGTTATAGCCTCTTGAGGGATACCATTCGGTATAAATTCGGTTTAAAGCATAGGTTATGATTGCGTAAATATTTGCCCTTAAGGCATTTTCGGGCCAAGTGGGGTAAATTTCACTTGAGGCAACATTTTTAACGTAATCAACAAAAGGGACGGTTACATTTTGTGCCTCGGCACCCGGCGCTCCCAAATGCACTGTTATATTTTGAGGAATTACGGGATAATTAATCTGCGGCATAAAGCACCTCTATAAATCAAAACGAGAAGACTCGTCGAACACTTGAGGAGTTATATCGTTAGCGGTTTCAACCAACATCATATTGGAACGTTGGATTGATGTGACACCGCTGAAAACAGGGATGTTTATGTGGAGATTGTCAAGATAACCCTCGGCGCTGATTTGTAAATTGTAGGTTGAATAGGGAATGGCGGTGTTGTCCGATTCTAAAGACAGTTGCTTGGCGGGAGTTTTAAGGGTAAAGGGTCGGGTTCTACCGCTTTGGTCTGTAAAAGCGGTGTCAATAATTTGCATATCGTTATAGTTGCCTGTGAAAACCGTAACCTTTGCGCCTGCTACCGGATAGATACCTCGAAGCGATGTCACAATCGCAATAAGTTCTCCTTGGCTGTCCTCTGAAGCGGATGGCATTTGCGGTTTAGGAGTCTCTGGTTGTGTTGTAATTGTGGGGACTATGGTTTCACTCATTTGAGCGGTGCGTGATTTTCTGTACATATCAAGCATTTCGTTTTTATATTTTTGAATTAAGCTGTTATCCAATTGCTTTCACCTCTAAAATAAAATATGTGGGTTTTTAAATATAGGTTACAAATTGCTTGAAAAAAGGTGTGGGATGGACTATAATATAAAAAAACAGTCAGGCTTTGGAGTTGATTTTTTTGGTAACTCTTGAAAACGGAATAATTAAGGTTGAAATTTTAGAAAAGGGAGCGGAAATTCGCCGTGTTACGGTTAACGGTGAGGAACGCTTTTGGAACGGTGACCCCTCTTTTTGGACGGGTGTGGCGCCTGTGCTTTTCCCGAATTGCGGCGGTATGAGGGATGGTCGCTTTACGGTATACGGACAGGAATATAAAATACCGAAGCATGGCTTTGCAAAGAATATGGATTTTATTTTAGAAAGAAAAAGCGGAAATTCTGCAACCTTTTTGCTAACTGAAACCGATGAAACTCTCAAATGCTATCCTTGGAGGTTTGAGTTCAGAATTAAGTATACACTTGTTGCGGCATCTCTAAAGGTTGAATACAGTGTAAAAAACAATTCTCAAAACGCAATGTATTTTGCGCTCGGCTCTCACGAGGCATATTCCTGCCCCGAGGGTGTTGAGGATTATGATATAATTTTTGAAAGAAAAGAAACCTTGAAATCAGTTCAGGTTGAAAACGGTATTCTTTCAAGAAAAACCGAGACAGTGCTTTTTGACAGTGACACACTGCCGCTTTATAACAAGTATTTTGTTGTTGATGCGCTTGTGCTTACCGATCTTAAGTCACGCTTTGTTACCCTGCGTAACCGCAAAAACGGTAAGGAGGTTTCGGTAAGCTTTCCCGATTGCAGTTATCTGCTTATTTGGACTATGCCCGAAGCACCATTTGTTTGTATTGAACCTTGGACGGCTCCGCCATCATATTTGGATGAGGGTCATGAAATATCTCTCAAAGAGGGTATGACCGAGCTTTCTGCAGGTGAAAATTATAAAAATTCTCATACAATTTATTTTTAAAGGAGTAAAATTATGGTAAAACATATTATTCTTTGGAAGCTTAAAGAGGATATTGATGCTTTGGAGGTTAAAAAGGGCATAAAGGAAGGTCTTGAGGGCCTTTACGGAAAGATTCCGGGGCTTACCGAAATTAAGGTTTATACCGATGCGCTCGAATCCTCTAATGTTGACGTTATGCTTTATTCGGTTTTTGAAAACGAAGAAGCATTAAAGGCTTATGCGGTTCATCCCGAGCATGTAGCGGTTGCGGACACAAAGGTGCGCCCCTTTACGGCTCAACGCAGCTGCCTTGATTTTGAGGAACTATAAATATATTTAAATGCTTTAACGGAGTGGAATATGAAAAAGACAGTAGTAATTTTAATGACATTAATGCTTTTGGTGCTTTGCGGTTGCAAATCAACCTTTGACAAAACACAGGACGTTGTAGAGGAATTTTTGCTCTGCGTTCATGAGGATCGTTTTGATGACGCCGAGAAGCTTATGTATCCCGATTTAGAAGTAAAGGCAGATGAAATCAGCAGCTTTTTTTCGCTCAAAGAAAAAATGAGTGGAGCTGATTTTTCCAAAAAATTTCAAATTATTGAGTATGAGCTTGAGGAGTGGGAAGATAAAGACCCCATTGTTGAGGGCAAAACCATAGAGGGTAATTATATAAAAGCTACGGGATGGCTTGAAAGTGATTATGCCGACTTCACCTTCAAAATAATGATGGTCGAAAAAGACGATGTAATTAAAATTTACCGAATGGAATTTACTGAAAAGAATTAAACGGTATTGCCGCATAATATTAATTAAAAAAATCCGCCTGTCTTATGACGGGCGGATTTAACTATAAATAAACCTAATTTATCTTTTTTGAGGAGTAATACTGCCTTGTGGCAAGCACTAAAAGGCGGTATAACAATAATACAAAAGTTGTGTTTTAAGCCTTTTAATATCAATCAAGCTTTAGTATCATTTCTAAAATACGTTTTACGCACATTTCTAAATGGCTACGGCTGATACGACCCTCCTCTAAAGCTTGTGATAACGCATTCGGGAAGCCGCTTGGCATACGGATGTCGTTTCCTGCCAAGATACAGTTTGCTTGTTCACAGGGAACACCCCAATCGGTGGTAACCATTCCTTTAAAGCCCCATTCCTCTCGCAAAATATTGTTGAGCAGTTCATAGCATTCGCATGCTCTGCGGGCATTTATGATATTGTAGGAGGTCATAATCGTCCACGGTTGAGATTCCTTTACGCAGATTTCAAAGCCACGCAAATAGATTTCACGCAGAGCACGTTCAGACAAACGACTGTCGCAATAACAGCGGTTGATTTCCTTGTTATTTGTGGCAAAGTGTTTGGCAGATGCCGCAGTATTTGTGCTTTGAATACCGCGCACTTTAGCTGCGGCAAATTTTCCGGCAATTAGGGGGTCTTCACTAAAGTATTCAAAGTTTCTGCCGCAGAGCGGATTACGGTGAATGTTCAGTGCAGGAGTCAGCCAAACTGCTAAACCGTTTTCTTTACATTCCATACCGCCTGCCGCACCGATGGCATAAGCAAGCTCCGTGTCCCAAGTGCAGGCAATCAGTGTGGCGCAGGGCCAAGCGGTTGTCGGAATACCTATTTTTGGGTTCAATCTGACACCGGCGGGTCCGTCCACAGTCATAACAGCGGGAATCCCAAGTCGGCCTATACCGCCCCAACCTGATGTGTTGGCAACTCCACGATTGGGAATGCCGCTAACCATCGCTATCAACTCGCTGTTTGTCATTTGGGTTATAAATTCGTCAAGTGTTATTTTGCCTTCTGCTACAGCGATAAGAGGTAAAGGCTTTTCGGTTTCAAGAGCCCTTGCAGTATTCTCTTTCACACAAGGCTTGTGTTGAATTATCGGAAAAGCAGGCAGCGGTTCAAAACTACCGTCAGAAAGCATACGCTTGCTTAATAGATTTGATGCGCAGCGTTGCTGTAATTGTTGTGTAACAATAAACTCTTCGGTAACGGTGAAGCTGTAATCACATTTGAGCAGGTCTCGGCAGCTTGTGCCTGCAAACAAGAGGTATTCACCCTGCTCTAAAACATAGGCGGATTTCTGACATTTGCCAAGGTCATCATAGCTTGCCATTTGGGCAATGGGGAAGGAAAGTGTAAGCTCCTCACTCTCGCCCACTGACAGCAAACGTGTCTTTTGGAAGGCGGCAAGGCTTATGGCACTCTTGCCCAATCGACCTTGAGGCGCAGAGTAATAGGCCTGTACAACCTCTTTGCCGGGCATTTTTCCTGTATTGGTAACAGTGAGTCTTATCTCAATATTGTCACCGTTCTGTGCGGCTACAGGTGTGCTTAAAGCAAAGGTGGTGTAGGAAAGACCGTATCCAAAGGGATAATTTACCTTTTCCTTTGCCTCGGGAACAGTTTCAAAGTAGCGGTAGCCCACATATATATCTTCATAGTATTCAACATAGTCTTTGCTTGCGTTGAAGGTATCTGCCGAAGGATAGTCTGTAAACTTTTTTGCAAAGGTGTCGGTAAGCTTGCCCGAGGGGTTAACATCACCGCAGAGCAGGTCGGCAACGGCAAGACCTCCCTCCATACCTGCTTGCCACGCAAGGAGTGCGGCATCGATTTTCGGATTGTTTTTTATCCAGGAAACATCTATCATACCACCAATGTCAAGCACCACAACGTTGTGTTTAAAAGCAGAGGTAACATCATCAACCATTTTCTGTTCAATATCAGTAAGATAAAAGTCGCCCTTTTTATCAGAACGATCCCAACCCTCGCCGGAAAAACGGCGTATAGTGATGATGGCTACATCGGCTTTTTTTGCGGCTTCGTTTATAAGAGTTTCGGGAACAGTTATTTCAGGCAAAAGGCTGTCACCTTCATATTTGGCAAGAAGAGGAGCGGCATAGTCATAATAGTATTTTGTTATCGGCTCATAAACGGATATTTTAGGTGCCTTACACATAAAGCCCTCATAAATATTACGGACATAATCGCAGTAAACCATACCGCTTCCGCCGCCGCCCTTAACATAATCAATACTGCCGATACCGAAAAGGGCAACAGTGGTATTTTCCTTAAGCGGAAGTGTGCCGTTGTTTTCAAGCAACACCATACCCTCGCCGGCAACTTTTCTTGAAAGATCAATATGCTCACTGCAACCGGTGATACGTGTTCCGTTTTCACCTATATTAGTGGTGAGATTATACTTGTACCGTGTCCATTTTTCAGGCACAACCTTGTTACTGTTTCGCATAATATTCATAAGATTTCCTCCCAAAAATAAATTTTACAATTGCATTTTAAGACAAATTGTTGCATAATACAAGAAAATAAATATTAAATTACGGACAAAACGTGCAAAGGTAGATTAAAATGGAAAAAATATTCAGAGAGATTAAAAGAACATTAGGTTTTGAACAGCGGGATTTTTTGGATTTTCCTGCGCATATTCATGAGGAGATAGAGCTGGTGTTTGTAAAAAGAGGCGGGGGAATCGCCTATTGTGACGGTAAAAAATACCAATTGGCAGAAAATTCGGTTTTTTTGATTTTCCCAAATCAAGTACATCAGTATGACAAGTGCGTAAAGGGTGAGTATGTTATACTCATAATCAGACCTTCTGAATTATTCGGTTATAATAAGGTTTTTGCGGAGAGTATGCCGGCTTCTGCCATTTTAGAGCTTCAAGAAGAAAGCGGTGAGAACATCCTGTATTTATTGGAGAACGCCTTGAAAGAATTTAAGGAGGACGGATACAGCATTATCACAGCCGCATATTTAACTGCTCTTTTTGGCAAGCTTTTTAAGCTTTACAAGCTCAAAAATGCAACGGTAAGCTCTGATACCGTTTCGCAGATATTGCAATATTGCACTGCTCACTATAAAGAAAATATTACTGTGGAAGATGTTGCTGACAAACTGCACTTGAGCAGAAGCTCGGTTTCACATACCTTCAGCAATCGGTTAAGTATAAGCTTTTGTGATTATATAAACTCCTTGCGGTTAAATGATGCGGTTTATTTGTTGAAAAATAAAAATTATCCTATAACCGAAATTGCCGATATGTCAGGCTTTCCAACAATACGAACCTTTAATCGCGCATTTCTCAAGAAGTACGGTGTTTCTCCGTCGGTTTATAAAAAGCTATAAAAAAGACATTTTTATCTTTAAAAAACGTAAATTATAGTTTACAATGGTCTTGGCTTTGTGGTATAATAACTTTAAATATGTAGTATATTAGTGCTTTGGCTAAAGATACACAATGGAAAAAGAAATTATATTTTGAAATAGGAGTAATATATGTCCTTTCCGTTAGACAGAATTAGGAATTTTTGCATTGTAGCCCATATCGACCACGGCAAGTCAACCCTTGCTGACCGTCTTTTAGAGCTTACCCAATCGGTAGCAGAGAGGGATATGGAGGAGCAGATACTTGACAGTATGGATTTAGAGCGTGAACGCGGTATTACTATTAAGGCACACGCTGTAACCCTTTATTATAAAGCATCTGACGGTAACGAATATGAGCTTAATTTAATAGATACCCCCGGTCATGTGGACTTTAACTATGAGGTTTCACGTTCCTTGGCGGCGTGTGAGGGAGCTGTGCTTATTGTTGATGCTTCACAGGGAATAGAGGCGCAAACCCTTGCTAACACCTATCTTGCGGTTGATCACGGACTTGAAATATTACCTGTAATTAATAAAATTGACCTTCCCTCTGCCGAACCTGAACGTGTCAAAAGTGAAATCGAAGATATTATAGGCATCCCTGCAGATAATGCTCCGCTTGTTTCCGCTAAAACAGGCATTAATGTTGAAGAGGTGCTTGAGCGAATAGTTACCGATATTCCTGCACCCGAGGGAGATGCAGATGCTCCGCTTTCTGCCCTTATTTTTGACTCTTATTATGACCCATACAAGGGTGTTGTGGTATATTTCAGAGTTATGGCAGGCAAAATCAAGAGCGGCGACCGTATTAAGATGATGGCTACGGGTGCAGAATTTGATATTGTTGAAATCGGCAGAAAAAGAGCAACCTCACTTGAACCGTGTGATGTTTTGGAGGTTGGTGAGGTTGGTTATCTTTCAGCCTCAATAAAAACCGTGAGCGAAGCCAGAGTTGGTGATACTATTACCTTGGTAGAACGTCCTACGAGCGAGGCGCTTGCAGGTTACAGAAAGGTAAACCCCGTAGTTTTCTGCGGTATTTACCCGGCTGACGGCGCAAAATACCCCGACCTTAGAGACGCCCTTGATAAGCTGCAGCTTAATGATGCGTCACTTCTTTTTGAGCCCGAAAGCTCTAATGCGTTGGGCTTTGGCTTCCGTTGCGGCTTTTTGGGACTTCTTCATATGGAAATTATACAGGAAAGATTAGAAAGAGAGTATAATCTTGACCTTGTAACAACCGCTCCAAGTGTTGAGTATAAATTTGTGCTTACAAGCGGTGAGGAAATAACGGTTGACAACCCCACAAACTATCCCGACCCTGCAGTAATTGCCGAAGCTTTAGAGCCTGTGGCTGATGTGCACATATACAGTCCCAGTGAATATGTTGGTACAATTATGCAGCTTTGTGAGGAGCGCCGAGGCTTTTATACTGATATGAAATATATGGGTGACCGAGTTGACATCCACTACGTAATGCCTATGGGCGAAATTGTTTATGATTTCTTTGATGCGTTAAAATCCCGTACAAAGGGCTATGCCAGCTATGATTATGAGACCAAGGGCTATGAAAAATCAAAGCTTGTTAAGCTTGATGTTATGTTGGCGGGCGATGTTGTTGATGCGCTTTCATTTATAGTTCACTCTGACAATGCCTATACAAGAGCCAGAAAAATTGCCGAAAAGCTCAAGGACTTTATCCCAAGACAGCTCTTTGAGGTGCCTATTCAGGTTGCGGTTTCGGGCAAAATTATAGCTCGTGAAACGGTTAAGGCGCTCCGCAAGGATGTGCTTGCAAAGTGCTACGGCGGCGATATAACACGTAAGAAGAAGCTTCTTGAAAAGCAAAAAGAGGGTAAAAAACGAATGAGAAAGTTAGGCTCGGTTGAAGTGCCGCAGGAGGCATTTATGGCTGTGCTTAAGCTCGATGAATAAGAGGTAGAGTATGACCGAAAGACAAATTGCACGAAGAAAGGCAATTATCAGAAGAAGAATATTTTTAAGTGTTTCTGCGGCTTTGCTTGCGCTTTTAGTCGCACTTATTGTGTTTGTTGTTATCTCCGTTGTCAAGACCGATAAGGATAAAGAAAAGCTTCCCACCGAGAGCGGTTCCTCGGAAACGGCCTCTTCAACAGAGACTTCATCGACTGAAGATTCTTCAAAGGATACCTTATCAAAGCAAGAAACACAGACAAGCGAAAAGCCAACCGAAGTGACAATGGGTGAATTTAAGCTTGATGCGAAATACACCAATTTGTTGCTTGTGAATGGAGAAAATCCCTTGCCAGATGATTATGATGCTAATGTAAGGGCAGATCTTGTTGAAATAGATCCTAAATACCGCAATAATAATTATGTTACTCAAATACACAAGGATGTATATCCTTATGTGGTGGCAATGGTTTCAAACGCACAGAAGGAGGGTGTTGACCTTCGGGTTTGGTCGCCCTTCAGAAGCTACGCTATACAAAATGATTTATTCCAAAAGCAGGTAAACCGTGTCGGCGGTGACGAGGAATTGGCTGCAACTGTTGTGGCACGTCCCGGCACAAGTGAGCATAACACAGGGCTTTGTGCCGACTTTAATATGGCAAGCGATGCTTTTGAAAAGACTGAAATGTATGCCTGGATGAAGGAAAACGCAGAGGATTACGGCTTTGTAATGCGCTATTCGGCTGAAAAGCAGTCTATTACGGGAGTAATTCATGAATCTTGGCATTGGCGCTTCGTGGGGATCAATGCGGCTCACGAAATGAACGAGCTTGGAATGTGCCTTGAAGAATATGTAGAATATAAAAATAACGGAAAACGCAACACAACGAAATGACAATAGACAAATCAGTTTGGGGATAAACTTATGAAAAAAGGGTTTGACAATAAAAAGTATATAGAATTGCAGTCGCAAAACATACGCAAGCGTATAGCCCAGTTTGGCGGAAAGCTTTATATGGAGTTTGGCGGAAAGCTTTTTGACGATTATCACGCTGCAAGAGTTTTGCCCGGCTTTGAGCCTGATGCCAAGGTAAAGATGCTTTTAGAGCTTAAGGATGAAGCGGAAATAGTAATTGTTATTAATGCTGATGCAATTGAAAAAAACAAGCGCAGAGGTGACCTTGGTATTACTTATGACCTTGATACCCTTCGACTTATTGATGCTTTCAGAGAAATCGGTCTTTATGTGGGAAGCGTTGTTATTACCTGCTATACAGGTCAGCCCTCGGCAGAGACCTTTGAAAAAAGGCTTAAAAGTCTTGGCATAAAGGTTTACCGTCATTACCCGATAAAGGATTATCCCTCAAACATTCCGCTGATAGTAAGCGATGACGGTTTCGGCAAAAACGATTATATAGAAACTACCAGGCAGCTTGTGGTTGTAACTGCGCCGGGTCCCGGAAGCGGAAAAATGGCAACCTGTCTTTCGCAAATGTATCACGAGCATAAAAGAGGGGTTAAGGCAGGTTACGCTAAATTTGAAACCTTCCCGATTTGGAGTATACCGCTTAAGCATCCCGTGAACGTGGCTTATGAGGCGGCAACGGCTGACCTTAATGACGTTAATATGATAGATCCCTTCCATCTTGAGGCATATAATGAAACCACAGTCAATTATAATCGTGATATTGAAATTTTCCCTGTGCTTAATTCAATGATGGAGAGCATTTTGGGTGAATCACCTTATAAAAGTCCTACCGATATGGGTGTTAATATGGCGGGCTTTGCTATTTGTGATGATGAGGCTGTAAGATATGCCGCAAAGCAGGAAATTATAAGAAGATATTATGCCGCACTTGTGAATGCTCGCCAGGGCATGGGCGAGGCATCTGACGTTGCAAAAATTGAACTGCTTATGAAGCAGGTAAAGGTGACCGTTGAGGATAGGGCGGTTGTTGCCGCCGCACTTAAAAAGGCAGAGGATACAGGTGCCCCCGCGGTTGCGATAGAGCTTCACGACGGTACGATAATAACCGGCAAAACCTCAAGCCTGTTGGGTGCATCATCTTCACTGCTTCTCAACTGTTTAAAGGTTTTGGCAGGCATACCGGATGAGATAGATCTTATTTCGCCTACGATTATTGAACCTATACAAAAGCTTAAAACCGATATTATGGGCAACCACAACCCAAGACTTCATACCGATGAAATTTTAATTGCGCTGTCGATTTGTGCCGCAACAAGCGATATTGCACGCAAGGCGCTCGACCATGCACATTTGCTTAACGGTCTTGAAGCACATTCGAGCGTTATTTTGTCTCGAGTGGATGAAAATGTTTTCCGAAAGCTTGGTGTCAATATAACCTTTGAGCCCAAATATCAAACCAAAAAACTTTATCACAACT
Source organism: Acutalibacteraceae bacterium (assembly GCA_045542295.1). Lineage (GTDB taxonomy): Bacteria > Bacillota > Clostridia > Oscillospirales > Acutalibacteraceae > UBA737. Next base: position 102 of record JAZQKT010000073.1, on the reverse strand, counting down.
AAAAAAAGAGCTTGTTCATAAAAGAACAAGCTCTTTTGTTTAGCCAAAGAAATTAAACTCAAACCGCCCTTAAAGGGCGGTTTTTAGATATTTTCAGCTCAT
>JAZQKT010000072.1:0-7986 GCA_045542295.1 Acutalibacteraceae bacterium | reverse complement strand
ATGTCCGAAGCCCTCCATATTATTTTCAAGCTCACGAAGAATTCTAACTCGGTGTTGCTTTGCCTGAATATCAAGGTTAAGGGTTTCTAACTCTGCTTTATGAGCCTGTGCTGTTTGCACTTTTGACTCAAGTCGAAGCTCATAACCCTTAAGGGTATTGCTGTTACTGTTAATTATTTCTTCAAATTCACTTAAAAGCTTATCGGTTTCGTTAAATTCAGTATCAAGCTTGGCAATATCAGCATTATACTGAATAATCTGCTCTTCGGAATTTGCACCTCTGCTTTTGATTTCTTCAATAGATGTGTCGGCCGTTACCATTGCAACACGCATATCCGCACTTTCAGAGGACAGTGCATTAAGCATTCTTATTTGACCTTCTATTTTTCTTGAAATACTGTCACTGTCGCTTAAAAGCTCTGAAAGCTCATTTTCAAGGGAATGCAGTTTTTCTTCAAATTCGTTGCGCTCCTGCAGCTTTTCTTGGGCAGCTATATGCTTTTGCTCGATTTCTGCCAAAGCCTCACTGTCAGATCTTGATAAAAGCTGCTTTTCCTCATTAAGACGACCTATCGTTTCATCATTATAAGAAATATTGTTTTCTAAAACGGTAATTTCACCGCTTTGCTTTACGATTTCTTCATTAGTTGAAGAAATAACAAGTCTCTCACCCTCAATTTCCGATGTAAGCCTTGCAAAATAAGCAGTGTTTTGTTCACTTTTGCGGTCAAATTCTTCTAAAGCCTCTTCAATTTCTTTATAGTCAAGTTGAGCCGCAGCTATTCGGCTTTCGTGCCGTCTCAATGTTTCCTTTGAATTGTTAAGTGTGTAAAGCCAAAGACCTATTTCAAGACCTTTTTTCTGCTCGGCAAGCTCCAAAAATCGCTCCGCCTTTCGGCTCTGCTCTGCAAGAGGACCTACTCTGGACTTTAGTTCATCAAGAATATCGTGAAGTCTTAATAAATTTTCTTCTGCCGCAGTTAGCTTTCTTTCGGCTTCAATTTTGCGGTAACGATATTTTGAAATACCCGAAGCCTCTTCAAAAATATCACGACGCTCGCCCGATTTTGAGCTGATTATATTGTCAATCTTACCTTGACCTATCATTGAATAACCATCGCGACCAAGGCCTGTATCCATAAACAATTCGTGGATATCTTTAAGACGTACCGAAACACCGTTTATAGCATATTCGCTTTCGTGCGAACGGTAATAACGTCTTGTAATAGCTACAAAATCATTATCAAAATTAAGGGTGCGGTCTGTATTATTTATATTTAATGTAACCTCGCAAAAACCATGGGGACGTCGGGTTTCTGTACCGCCAAATATAACATCCTCCATAGACTGACCGCGAAGGCTTTTGGTAGACTGCTCACCAAGTACCCAACGAACAGCATCGGAAATATTACTCTTTCCGCTACCGTTAGGTCCTACAACCGCAGTAATACCCTTACCGAATTTTAAAACTGTTTTATCCGCAAAGGATTTAAAGCCCTGTATTTCTATTGAGCTTAACAGCATTTGTGTTACACATCCCTTTCAATTAAAAGATTAAGATTACCAAGGTCACTTCTTTCCTTTACCCTGCAAAGAAAGCCTTTAGACTCCAAATGCAGAATGTTGCTTCTTTTTTGACCTATCATTTTTGAAACGTCACTTTTGCCGACGTATATTATATATTTTCCTTTTTCATTCAAAAGCTTCAAAGCTCGGTTAAGCATTATCTGTGACTGACAAAGCTCACTGAATGCAGGATGCCAAGGCCCTGCAAGATACGCCTTTTCCTCAATGGAATGAAGTCCCAACCGTATTACCCTAATGCCTTTTTCAGTAAACATTGTGTAAAGCCTTGACGCAAGCTCTACCGCCTCACCCAAGGCTTGCGGCTTATATTTACCGTCCTCATATAGAGCGCCGAGGTCGGTATCCTTTAAAACTATTGTGGGATAAATTCTTACCGTATCGGGAGCAATTTCAATAACCTTTTTTGCGGTTTTTATTGCACCCTCATCACTGTCACAATAAAGACCTGTCATCATTTGAAGACCAAGCTCAAAACCGTATTCCTTAATTAATGCAGAAGCATTAACAACATCCTGTGCAGTGTGTCCGCGATTGTTCATTTTAAGCACCCTGCCTACAAGGCTTTGCGCGCCAAGCTCAATAGCCGTAACACCGTGTGCTCTTAAAATTTCAAGGATTTCTTCATCAATAGCATCTGGGCGGGTAGAAATTCTGATACCCTTTACATCACCGCTTTTAACAAAACGGTAAGCAACCTCTAAAAGCCCCATCATATAGTTGCGGTTAATTGCAGTAAAGCTACCGCCGAAAAAGGCAATTTCTGTAGTTTTTGGGTCATATTTCGGGGACTTTTTAGCCGCCGCTACCGCAGAAACAACATCCTTTTCCCTCGGTGCTTTGCAAACACCTGTAATATATCTTTGATTACAAAAACTGCACTTATTAGGGCAACCGATATGTGGCACAAAAATTGAAATATTGGAGTGTATTTCACTCATATTTCCGCACCCATAAGGCTTAATGCCTGTTTTGCCGCCATTTGCTCTGCCTGCTTTTTTGATTTTCCTATACCCTTACCTATAACATTTGAATTAAGATGTACTTCCATCTCAAAAAGCTTGTCGTGGTCGGGACCGCTCTCGCCGATTAAAATATAGGACACACTTTCTTCGGGATTACGCTGAATTATTTCCTGCAGAGCGGTTTTATAATCCTTAAAAGCCTCATCATCGGTGTGATTAAGTTCCTTTAAAACAAATTTCATAACAAAGTTTCTTGCGGTTTCAAGATCGCTGTCAAGATAAATTGCCGCAAGCACCGCTTCAAAAGCATCGGCTAAAATGGAATCCCTTTCTCTGCCGCCGCCCTTTTCTTCACCCTTGCCAAGACGTAAAAATGTGCCCAAGCCCAACTGTCTTGAAAAGCCGCAAAGTGATTTTTCGCACACCAAGGAAGCTCTGAGCTTTGTAAGCTCGCCCTCCGGCAAATTATTAAACCTTGCATAAATATAATCCGAAACTATAACCGAAAGCACCGAATCGCCTAAAAATTCAAGTCTCTCATTTGATGTGATTCCACCACGCGCCTCATTTGCAAACGACGAATGTGTAAGTGCGTTTGTCAAAAGCCCGGTATTTTTAAAGGAATAGCCTAAATTTTTCTCTAAAGCCTTCATCTTTAATTTCCTTTTTCAAAATTATGTAACTAATTATTTATGATAGGTGCTCTGAAATATTCTCAATAACACCTTTTTCCGTAAATGTTTTTGCTTGACGTATGGCATTTTTTATAGCCTTTGCATCCGAACTGCCGTGTGCCTTAATAACCGGCTTTTTAACGCCCAAAAGCGGCGCACCGCCAACCTCGGAGCTATCCATCATACTTTTTAGTGAATATAGATCCTTTTTAATAACAAGTGCTGCTAATTTATTGAAAATATTTTTATAAAGCACATTTTTCACAAGCTTAAAGAAGGTTATAGCAGTGCCTTCGATCAGCTTTAATGCAATATTTCCGGTAAAACCGTCAGTAATAACAGCATCGCAAACACCTTTAGGCATTTCACGTGATTCAATATTACCAACAAAGTTAATGGGAGCATTACTTAAAAGCTTGTAAGCCTCCTTTTGAAGCTCACCGCCCTTGCTGTCCTCCGTACCGATATTCAAAAGACCGATTTTTGGATTATCGATACCCTCAACACGGCTTAAATAAACACTTGCCATTATACCGAACTGCTCCAGCATTTCGGGACGGCATTCAGCGTTAGCACCCATATCCATCAGCATATAATGTCCCTTGGGTGCAGGAATAAGCCCTGCTAATGCCGGACGCTTAATTCCCTTTATACGCTTTACCATTAACGTTCCGCCAACAACAACCGCACCTGTAGAGCCTGCAGATACAAACGCATCGGCACGCTCCTCACAAAGCTCCTTAAAGGCTAAAGCCATTGAGCTTTCACTGTGAGCCTTTAAAAGTGTTGTAGGATCATCGTGCATAGAAATAATATCCTCGGTATGAACTATTTTTAATTCGCCCGAAAATTCAAGGTTATTCTCTTTTATTATATTTTCAATAGTACCCTTGTTACCTGTAAGAGTAATGTCAACTTGGAGCTCCTTTGAAGCCATTGCCGCACCCTTTACAATCTCCAAGGGAGCGTTATCTCCGCCAAAAGCATCTACTACAATCCTCATTTTAAAACTCCTTTTTGAACCAATTAAGTGAGCGCTGTGACAGCGCCGCATAACGTTCCTTTTTATCCTTTATTTTTTCTTCTAAAGAGGGTAAAACTCCGAAATTTGCTCCCATAGGCTGAAAATTCACAACCCGCTCGTCAGTAATGTAGGAAATCAAAGCGCCAATCATACTGAAATTTGGAAGCACAAGCGGAGCTTCTCCTTTAAGCCTTGCCACCGCATTAATTCCTGCAACAATTCCGCTTGCCGCTGATTCCATATAACCCTCAACACCTGAAATTTGTCCTGCAAAGAATATGCTGTTATTCTTTTTCAAAGATAAATCATTATTTAAAAGCTTTGGTGAATTTATAAAGGTGTTTCTGTGCATAACACCGTAACGCATAAATTCTGCACTTTTGAGTCCCGGTATCATTGAGAAAACTCTTTTTTGCTCTGGGAATTTAAGATTTGTTTGAAAGCCTACTATGTTATAAAGTGTACCCTCGGCATTTTCTCGCCTTAACTGTACTGCCGCCCAGGGTCTGTGACCGGTTCTGGGGTCGGTAAGCCCTACCGGCTTTAAGGGACCAAAACGAATAGAATCCTCCCCACGCTTTGCCAAAACCTCAATCGGCATACATCCCTCATACACCGTAAGCGGACGGTCAAACTCTTTGAGAGGTGCGCTTTCGGCGGCTACAAGCTCCTTATGAAAAGCTGTGTATTCATCTTTATTCATAGGACAGTTAATATAATCGTCCGTGCCCTTTCCGTAACGTGATGCCAAAAAGGCTACTGACATATCTATACTTTCTTTAGTGATAATCGGTGCCGCCGCATCATAAAAGCTTAAGTTTTCACCGTCACAAAGCTCGCTTATATTTTCTGCCAGCTCACCATCGGTAAGAGGACCTGTAGCAACAACGGTTATACCGTCTTTAGGAATTGAGGTTACAACCTCATTTATAACCTCAATATTGGGGTGCGACTTTATTTTTTCGGTTATAAGTCTTGAAAAAATCTCACGGTCAACCGCCAAAGCACCGCCTGCCGCAACAGAGCATTCCTTTGCAGAGTCAAGGCAGACAGAGCCCAAAATACGCATTTCCTCTTTCAAGAGACCTGCCGCAGAATCAATGCGAGCCGCCTTCAAGGAGTTGGAGCAAACAAGCTCTGCAAAGCTATCACTTTTATGAGCCGCACTCTTTTTTAAAGGCTTCATTTCAATAAGCTTTACCTTTATTCCTCTGTTTGCTATCTGCCAAGCCGCCTCACAGCCTGCAAGACCTGCTCCCAACACCTTAATTTCATTCATTATTCGGTTTCCTTACCTTTTTTAGTGGTTTTCTTTTGTCTTGTGGGACATTCTGCATTAATGCAATACTTTCTGCCTCTTATTCCTGCTATCATATAACCGCCGCATTCCTTGCAGGTATCTCCTGTGGGAATACCCGGAGCCGCAAAATCACACTTGGGATAATTTGAACAGCCGTAGAACTTTTTACCCTTTTTGGAAATTCTTTTTATCAGCTTTGCACCGCACTTTGGACAGGGCTGTGTTACCTCATCCTCAGGAACGGGCTTTGTGTTTTTGCAATTAGGATAATTTGGGCAAGCCAAAAATTTACCGAAACGGCTTGAGCGTACCACCATTTTACTGCCGCATTTTTCACAAACAACGTCAGTTTCAACAACCGGCACCTTAACCCGCTTACCGTCAAGTGACTCTTCAGCCTTTTTGAAAAGCTTATCAAAATCCTTATAAAATTTCTCAATGGTTTCTACCCAGCCACGGTCACCTGCTCCGATTTTATCAAGATCGGTTTCAAGACCTGCGGTGAATTTGACATCAAATATCTTATTAAAATATTGCACCATAAGGTCAGCCACAACCATACCGAGGTTGGTTGGCTTTAACGCCTTCTTCTCTCGCTCAATATAGTCACGGTTCAAAATATTTGAAAGTATGGGAGCATAGGTAGAAGGTCTGCCTATACCGTTTTCGTCCAATGCCTTGATAAGTGTAGGCTCGGTATATCTCGGCGGAGGCTGTGTAAAATGCTGATTGGGGGTAAGCTCTTTTAATTTAAGAACGTCGCCCTCATTCATTTCGGGCAGGCTTACCTCGTTTTCATTTTCATCATCCTTACCCTCTTCATAAAGCACCGTAAATCCGTCAAATTTAACGGAATAACCGCTTGCCTTAAAGAGATAATCCCCTGCAACAATATCAACATTTACGGTATCCTGAACACATACCGACATAAGCGAAGCAATGAAGCGTTCCCAAATCAGCTTGTAAAGCTTGTACTGTTCGTTGGTGAGGGATGCCTTTGCCTGCTCGGGAGTAATTGTTATAACGGTTGGGCGGATAGCCTCGTGAGCATCCTGTGCGCCGCTTTTTGATTTAAAATAGCGTGGACTTGAAGGGAGATACTTTTCGCCGTAACGTCCCACAATATACTTGTTTGCGGCAGCCCTTGCCTCTTCCGAAATACGAAGCGAATCGGTACGCATATAGGTTATAAGACCGGTTGAGCCGTGACCCTCAATATCAACACCCTCATAAAGCTGCTGTGCAATACGCATAGTTCTTTGACCTGTAAAGCCAAGCTTACGTGAAGCCTCCTGCTGAAGGGTTGATGTGATAAACGGAGGTGCAGGCTGACGGTTACGCTTGCCTTTTTTGATTTGGGCAACAGTATAAACTGCATCTTCAAGGCTTTTAACAATATTCTCTGCTTGTTCGGCATTTTCTATTGTTTCAAGCTTTTTGCCGTTTTTATCGCCGAAAAGCTTAGCAGTAAAGCCCTTTCTTCCGGCAAGTAATTTTGCGTCAATTGACCAATACTCTTCCTGCTCAAATTTTTCTATTTCACGCTCACGCTCAACTATAAGGCGCAAAGCAACAGTTTGAACTCTACCTGCAGAAAGACCTGTTTTAACCTTTTTCCAAAGCAACGGGCTTAACTTATAACCCACAATTCTGTCAAGCACTCTACGTGCCTGCTGTGCGTCCACAAGACTGATATCAAGCTTTCTGGGAACCTTGATGCCTGCCTTTACACCTGTTTCGGTAATCTCATTAAAGGTAACTCGATTAGCTTCCTCTAAATCAAGAGCCAAAATCTGTGCTAAATGCCAAGAAATAGCCTCACCCTCTCTATCAGGGTCGGTTGCAAGGTAAACCGCATCGCTATTAGCGGCAGCCTGCTTTAAAGCCTTAATAAGCTCTCTTTTTTCGGGCAAATTTGCATATTGAGGTGTAAATCCGTTTTCTATATCAACACCCAGCTTTGATTTGGGCAGGTCACGGATATGACCCATTGATGCCATTACATTATAATCATTGCCGAGATATTTTTTTATGCTTTTTACTTTTGTCGGTGACTCAACTATTAAAAGCTTTGACATAAATTTCCTCCTGTAAAAATATTAAAAACACTTTATAATTTTTCATATCTGCCGCCGGGCAAAGCCCTTATTAAAAATTCCATTTCGAGCTCTGTGAGCGCCGAAAGCAGCTCCCCATTGTTAAGAGAAGGAAGATTAATATCTTCCGGCAGAAAAAATTGCTTATCTAAACAATTATATACTATTTTTGCTTCATTTGAAAGAGTTTTAAGCGAATTTTTTTCATAATTTGAAATTTTTTCTTTGTTTTGAGGTGCTTTATCGGGTTTGCTCGTAGGTTTAGCATCAATAATGGTTCTGCTAAAGGCTTGCTCTATATTGATTTTATCAGGAAACCGCAGAATATATTCATTAAAAATAT
>JAZQKT010000071.1:0-6200 GCA_045542295.1 Acutalibacteraceae bacterium | reverse complement strand
ATATATCCAGGCGATTTTCCAAGTTCAATACTTAATTCTCGATAGGACATATTACGTTCCGCCAAGAGTTTGTCCAACTTCTTTTGGAAAGCGTACCAATAATTTTCATACTCTGTTCTATCTAACATAGAAAAACCTCTTTTACACAAAAAATTAAGAGCCGCGACCGCCGCGACTCTTTGAAAAAATGTAAAAAAGGTTTTATTTGAGTTTCAAGAAAACTTAAATGGAGGGGCAAAAACATAAAAATTAGCAAAAATTTGCTCTATTGGAACACTTTTTTGAGCGAAAATAAAAAACCACCTGTTCGATATAGAATCGAACAGGCAGCTTAATTGTGTTTTTTGTGTCTACTAACTATTGACTATTTCATTTTTTGATAAAGAACTGTGCTTTTTCGTATGATATACAGCTTTATTATTTATTTTCTTTCCTGCATTATTCTACAGCTTGCAGAATTTGTGCTGTGGTTAGCGTGTTTCCCCATGTTTGTGCTTCTCGCTCTTTTTTAGCACACTCGGCACATATCTGTCCTAGTCCGATTTCATAGTTCTCACGCCAATCAACCGGCATTGAAATAGGAATGCAGGTCAATTTTTCACACATGATACAACGCTCAAATTCTTCTTTAACTGTCAATTTAGTCACCTATCACTAATATTCTTCAGTATTGGATATAATTTGTTCATTACCTTTTTTACTCCATACAAGAAGAATTATCATCAAGAAAAGGGATCCGAGCATCACAGCAAACCACAAGCCAATTTGACTGTTATCGCCGGTCTGTGGAGCTTGCGGATCATTGGGATCTATGGGAAGTTCTTCAACTTTAAATTCCCAATCAATGTATCCAATTGCATCTTGATATTCGTTGCCAAGTTCGATAGGTACGTCAAGATTAAGGAGAAGATTTACTTCGCCACCGGAATATAATGTGCCAAGATAAACCCAATCGGTCATTTCGGCGGTTTGATCAGCTGTTGCATCAAACATATAAGCCATTTTATTCTTTTCTGATTTAGCAACTTTTAAATGAAGTTTTGAAAGAAAATCCACCGATTCTTGGTGCGCACCAAGTGAACGAACATATATCTTTACTTTGACACCGTATGATGGATCATTTTTGACGGTTATATTCTGCTTCACGCTATCTCCAGGCATCAAACCTTTATACTCAGTAAACAGATCTGTAGGAGAATATGAACTACCGGGTTCAAAAATAAACTTCTTTGAATCACCATCATAAGTAACGGTTCCAGCAGCAAAGGCGTTTATTGATATACTCATCAGCAAAGCTACAGTACCGATAAGGATAAATGTTCTTCGCATTATTCTTTTCATATTTATCCTCCTTTACTTGATAATAAGTGTTGATCCATTAACACCGTTAACTCCGCTATCCCATTGTTCTGTAACAACACGAGCTGGGGTCGCTTGGATAGAAGATGCTACAATTTCAACCGAAAGATAATATCCGTCAGGTGCGGTAATACCTTCTTTTAACGAACAGCTTTCAATCAGTTCTTCGGTTTCTTTTCCCACATTAACAGGAAGTTTGTAGTACCAATATCCGTCTGAACCCTTTTCCCAATTAGTAGCTGCATTTGTTTCATCTGCATATGTGATAATATAATCTGTATCATCAATAGGCTTTAATGCAGTTACTTTCGTTTTATCATCAGACATCCAAGTTACAACAACCTTTGCTCTAATGTAACTTTGTACCTCTCCAGTATTTTTTATTGTTACATCAGTTTTCGTAGTTCCGTCAAAGGTTTCTAATACATCACAGGCAACATAAGCGTCTGTAAAGGTGTTTTCTAAAGGCTTTGTGCTTGTAAATACAAACGCTATTGTTGCACAGGCAATAATAGAACAAAGGATCGCAACAACAGCAATTATCAAACTTTGTTGCTTTCTTCTTTTTGCTCTACGGCGGCGATGAGCAGGAATGTAATGCTTTCCTGAATTATTATCGTTATACATTAACAGTTCCTCCTCTCTTAATTTGCCGTTCCATTAAAGATGTTTACATCATAGGAATCGCCATCAAGCCACTTAACCTCGACTCTTGTGTTTTCAAATGTGACAATATTTTCTTCCGTAGGCGAAAGTGTTATTGTCTGTGATGTTTTACCGTCTGTAGGCGCATATCTCCAAGACCAATCAGTTTGCTCCGTAATGGTATATTTACCAATAGGAAGATCTGTAATGGTGATTTCGCCATCACCGTGAACGGTCACAGTAAGGTCAATATCAGCCGTTGTAGTTCCGCTAATTCCTTTAATATCGAAAATGAAAGTTTGGTTTACATCAATAGAGTAATCAGCGTTTTCAGGATAAGCCTTTTTAATGGTTAAATCTGTATTGTTTGTCTCAAACTTTGCGTAATAAACATCTTCCTCATAAAGTCCATCAGCGTTTTTCTGCGGTAGTATCTTTCCTGTGCTACTATCAATCCACGATGAATCTACAGGAATTGTGCAACCCTCATCCAAATACCAACCAACAAATTTATAACCATCATCAGGTGTTGGAATAGAGCCATTTACAGGGCCGCTAATAACAAGTACATTTTCAGAACCAATGCTAACTTTACCGCTACCAACAGCCACATACTGAATTGTGATATTCTTTTCCTGATAGTAGAAAATAATAATGTTTCTTTCGGAAGTAGCAGCAAGGGTAAGTGTTCTTGTAGGTGTGCCGATCAACTCATATCCATCAATATTGAGATAAGTTTCAGACACTTGTTGACCGTAAATTCCGCTTTCACTCTTTTCGGTTGCTAAAACCTTATTTGTACCGTTTTCAAGGTATTTAACCGTATAATTCACTTCGATACGGTCATAGAAAAGTTCTATCAACAAACCATTAGCCGTCAATGTACCTGATACGGTTGTTCCTGTGGCAGGGGTTACTACATCATTAACCTCTGATTTAGAGCCGATAAACTCAAAACCTGAAATGGTAAGAGCTTCGGCAGAATACACGCTGTTAATATCGCCAACCGATTCTATAGAACGGTATTCGGTATATCCACCACCTGAAAGATTTTGAACATAGTGGACGATACGGTAATAAGCGTGCTGCTCATCTTTGGTATAATAAAAAGTAATAACATTCTCATCTGCGTTATTTGCAGAAAGGACAAGGCGCTTTTGATATGCGTCAGGCATATAACCCGAAATTGGTTCAAATACTTCGGTTACAACAGCTTTTTTGTTATCTGTAACAGATTTGGTAGTCAGCAGTTCCTCACCGGTTGCTTCATCTATGTATCGAACCGTGTAAGGTACTGATTCCTTTTCCACATACCAAAATGTAAATACATTATCACCGTCAACGCTCATTGTTACAGTATGGCTATTGGTTGTCGGGAAATAACCCTCTTGATAATCTGAATAAAGGTCAGCACCACCTTTTGCAAGAAAAGTCTTATTCATTCCGGCAAGGGTACTACCAATAGTAGGATCAGCTATCTGTGTATTTGTGCCTTGTAATTTGTAATAAACCTCATATTTAACAGCAACCTTTGAACTCCACTTTGCGTAAATGTTCAGATCTTGATTGATAGGCATACTGTTAAATACAAATGCTTTTTCTGTACCATCTTCATCAACATAGAACCATCCGGCAAAAGTATAATTGCCGTTTTCAACAGCCTCATCAGGTGCAGATGCTAAATCTTTATGATCGACAAGCTGCGTTGTTCCGATTTGTTTTGATAGGGTTGCATCAAGATAAATATTTACTTCGTGCTGAACGGGCGCCCATTTTGCATAAAGTGTAAGTTCTCCGGCAGGCATTTTTTGAGTTTCAAAATCGCACTCCGTACCGTCAAAACATTCGGGGGTGGTGTACCAGCCCTTGAACTCATAGGCATTAGGCTCTAATGTGGACGGATATTGAAGTTCATCAAAGTAATAACTTTTAATCGGTGCATCATACAAAACAGTTTCTTGCTTATCTGTCAAATATTCGTTATAGTTATAGAATTTGAGAGTATAACTATTTCGTGTATAATACAAATAGTTATCTTCCTGTGTACTATTAAAGATATTACTTGGATAAAAGTTCCCTTTTGAAAAACCTTCGATATTATGAAATTCCTCGTCTTCGGTCAAATAACCACTTTTAACGGTTATAACTTCCTTATACAAACCATAGTTTCTATCATCCGAGCCGGGTAAATCACTCACATATTCATCACCGGGCAAAACCTCGGTGTAATACCAAATAGTTGCATCTTTGCCATAGTATTCACCATCAAATGTAATGTTGGCACCGGGCATAGTATCAAGGCTTACAATCCAATGTGAAAAAACCGTATTATTGGCATCGTCCCACCAATAGCCCGTATAATCACCGCCAACAGTGTTTTTAATAGCAAATTCGTCTTTGATTTCTGCTTGATATTTTGCGGTTATACTGTAAACGGTATTCTCACGGTTTGCGTTAGTACAATTATTGCCGTGTGTATGTACTACTTTGGTACACTCACTATAACAATCTTTTGTATGAGTATGTTCAGCACTACCGCAAGAATAAAGGTAACAACTGTTTGTATGGGTGTGTAAACTATCTTTATAGCAAGTATCAGAATGGGTATGTATAGTGTCTTTATAACAAGAAGTCGTATGTGTATGACAAACCCTCGGTGCTATAGAGCCACTTGATGTCGAACCAGAATAGTTATACCAAGAACCGCCAATATAAATGTACGTGCTCAATAAACCCTTGTAAACTTGACCCTCTACTTTTTCGCCGCCAATACTATCTTGTAGCCAACCACTTACTTTATCACCAACATCACTATAACAAGATACCGTATGTGAAGTACATTCGGTTTTGGTGCAAGTCAAACAATCACTTGTATGTGCTGTATGCTCTGCAAGACCGCATTTCAAACAACTACTTGTGTGTGCTGTATGCTCGGTCAAAGCACAATTAAGTGATTTCTCACAACTATCATTATGAGTATGTTCTTTAATAGGGCAAATAAGCGTACTATTACAATTTGTTCCGTGAGTGTGTTCCTCTAATCCACACTCTCCTGTTGCCTTAAATGTCAATGTATATGTATTTCTCGTATAATAAACATTAACAACGGTTGAACCGTCACCCTCAACAATGATATTTTTATCGGTTAAAATATCATTGTAGGTAAAATACTGTTTTTCATTAACGGTTTCACCGTTAATTGTGGCTGTAGTAACAGAATTTGGTACATCATCAGAACCACTAACTACTGAACCGGAATATATGCCTGTGACTTCCTTTGAACCCCAATAGCTATATTCGTATTTTCCATTGGTGTTAGGCTCTGCATTTTCGCGCCAATAAACAACTGTGTAAGTGGTTTCCTGTGTAGTCCAAAGGGCTTTATAAGAAAGATTTGCTTGGGGAATAGCAATTTGATTACCATCATTGATGTCATATTGAGCTTTTTGTGTTTCGGTAGGCTTAACACCGTCAACACCAACTAATTCCCATCCGGCAAAGACATATCCGGCACGGGTAGGATCATTAGCACCGATTGTTGCGCCGTAACGGGCATAGATGGGTTCTACACCGTAACCGCCGCCCAAATCAAAGTCAACAAGATAATAATTACGGTCATAGTAAACCTCTATAACGGTACTGCCATCGGCTGCAACTGTTAATCTCTCATAATAGAGAGCAGAAAAGCCATCAATATCAATTTCACATTTTCCAACTTGCGAACCAGTATATTGCTGTCCGTTAGTTTCGGTGTGAAGCTCATAGTTATCGTCCAAAATGTTTTGCGTATAATGACGAACAGTATAATCTACCAATACAGGACGGTAGATTACATCAATTACCTTATCCTCGGTAAGACTTGCATAGTTAAGTTCAACATTTTTTGCATCAACATAAGTATCGCCTTGCAAGATATAAGGAGCATATCCTACAACGGTAGGGCTAACAGCCGTATAATTAAAAGCTCCGCCGTATTCAATGGTTGCCACAAAAGGCTCAAATGCAAGTGAATTATCCTCATATGTATAGTTGATAACAATAGTACAACTTTGCAGTTCTTCATCAGCAGCCAATGATACATTGTTATTTGCTGTTCTTAAACTGTAACGTGCCATAGCCGGAACAGAAGTTCCCGAAATTTCTTCTGCCTTTTCATATGTAATAGGTGCATTATAGGAAACATTGACGGTTAATGT
>JAZQKT010000070.1:0-11236 GCA_045542295.1 Acutalibacteraceae bacterium | reverse complement strand
GTATTTCGCATTTTTTAGCAAGACCGGCAGAAACGAAATTTTTAGCAACATAACGACTGGCATAGGCAGCACTACGGTCAACCTTTGTGGGGTCCTTACCCGAAAAAGCACCGCCGCCATGACGTGCATAACCGCCGTATGTATCAACAATAATTTTTCTTCCTGTAAGACCCGTATCGCCTTGAGGACCGCCAACCACAAATCTGCCTGTGGGGTTAATATAAACCTTTGTATCATCATCGAAAAGTTCGGTTGGAATAATAGGTTTAATAACCTTTGCAAGAATATCTTCTCTTAAGGTTTCAAGTGAAACATCACATGAATGCTGACTTGAAACAACAACAGCATCTATTCTTTTTGCTACGCCGTCATCATATTCAACTGTTACCTGTGTTTTACCGTCAGGTCTTAAATACGATAGCTCGCCCGAACGTCTTACATCGGTAAGCTTTTTAGACATTTTATGAGCCAAAGAAATAGCAAGTGGCATAAGTTCGGGAGTCTCGTCACAAGCATAACCGAACATCATACCCTGGTCACCTGCGCCGTGAAGATTGTAGGCATCGTCTGCACCGTCTTTAAACTCCATAGAATTATCAACACCAAGTGCAATATCGGGTGACTGCTTATCAAGAGAAACCATAACTGCACAAGTATTTCCGTCAAATCCGGCATCAGGGCTATTGTAACCAATACCGCAAACAGTATCACGCACAATCTGCGGAATATCTACCTGGGCGGTAGTTGTAATCTCACCCATAACCGTTACAACACCTGTTGTGCAAAAGGTCTCACAAGCAACACGTGCATTTTTATCCTGTGAAATAATCGCATCAAGCACCGCGTCAGACACACAGTCACAAACCTTATCGGGATGTCCCTCGGTTACTGATTCAGATGTGAAAAGTAATTTTGCCATTTAAACTTCCTCCAACAAATTTAAACTTTATAATAAACCGAAAACTTCCGTTTGAATTATTTTGAAACACAAAAAACCGCTCCAAAAAGAAGCGGCTTGGGCTGACGGGAACCACACCCACCCTCATCTTTCGGACAATCCGCCGGATTTGGCACCTTGTAAAAACAGGTTGCTGGGTTTCATCGGGCCGGTTCCCTCCACCACTCTTGATAAGGAAATATTCAGTTCGAATAATATTTTAACACAATATGTAATTTTGTCAAGTTATTTTTTCGTGTTAAATAATGTAAATTCAAAGCTACCGTCAAAGCATAAGAATATAATAGCTATTGCCGCTAACGCAATAATAATTGAAACTGCTGTAACTATTGCAAAATTCTTCTTATTAAAACTGCCGCCCGAAGCCGAAACCACAACTCCTGCCTTTTTAAAGGCACCGGTAATAGGCTTATATATAAGAAGCGTAAGTGCCATATTAACCACACCCTTAATAACATTAAAGGGCAAGAACAACGTTGGTATCATAGCGGCAACCTGACCTCTTGCAACCCCCATATAAAAGGGTGTTATAAAAAGGTTTGCCGCAAGCATAACAGCAGTCATTGCCAGAACCGCCAGAACCGCTCCAAGTATTGCTCCAAAAAGGGTTCTGCGGTATTTGTAAACCAAACCGCAAATACCTGCAAAAGCGGCACTCGAAAGTGCATTCATAATCAAACCGTATATTCCGGTATCGCTTACAGACAAAAATTCTAAAAATGCAACCAAAACCGCAGATATTATACCATATAACGGACCGTATAAAAAGGCAGTAACCGCAAGAAAAGCATCCTTTATATCAAAGGTTAAAAAGCTGATTTTAAACTTAAACAAAAGCATACAAAGAAAAGCCACAGCGCAAAGCATTGCTGTTACAGAAAGCTTTTTAATATCTATTTTTTTATTCATGTCAATTCTCCTTAATCTAATACAAAAAGCCCTGCCGTAAAAACGACAGGGCAAAATAATGCAAATATGCACATCTTCTTTCATCCGGACTGTACCGTCGGCTTTGGAATTTCACCAAATCAGCCGTTTAAAAAACGGCTCGCGGGCTATACCGCCGGTGAGGAATTACACCTCGCCCCGAAGATTACCTTATAATTATATTTCTTAACAACTATAAAGTCAATACCTATTTTATCATTTCCTTAAATTCTTCCTCGGTAATAACGGTAACCCCTAATTTGTTTGCCTTTTCGAGCTTACTGCCTGCCTCGTCTCCTGCTAAAACAAAGTCGGTTTTTTTAGAAACCGAAGACGAAGTCTTACCGCCAAAGCCTTCTATTATTGCCGATGCTTCATTCCTTGTAAGTGACGGCAGTGTGCCCGTAAGCACAAAGGTTTTGCCCACAAAGCGTGTATCGGTCACTGCCTTGAGCGATTTCATATTAACGCCTTTAGCTTTAAGTCTTTCAATCATTTCCTTTGTTTCGGTAAGTGAAAAGAACTCTGCCGCAGACTCTGCCAAAATACTGCCAAAGCCCTCTATAGCTTCAAAATCCGCCTTTGAAGCCGCAAGAATAGCATCGATATTCCCAAAATGCTCTGCCAAAAGCTTGCCTGCTTTAGCGCCTATGTGGCGTATACCTAATGCAAACAAAAGCTTTGATAAATCGTTTTCCTTTGATTTTTCAATAGCATTTTTTAGGTTTAATACCGTCTTTTCGCCTGTGCGGTCAAGCTCTGCGACCTTATCATAATCAAGGTTATAAAGGTCATCAATATTCTTTATAAGTCCTGCATCTGAAAGTTGTTCCAAAACAGCCGGACCCAAGCCCTCAATATCCATTGCATCACGCGAAGTAAAATGAATAAGATGTCTTAAAACCTGTGCCGGACAATCGGCGTTTGTACAGCGAATTACCGCCTCATCAGCTTCTCTGAATACAGGTGAATTACAGGAAGGGCATCTGTCGGGCATTTTAAAAACAACTGAATTTTCACAATGCTTTGAAACCGAAAGCACCTCGGGGATAATATCCCCCGCCTTTCTTACAACAATAGTATCCCCTATTCCGATTCCTTTAGAGGTTATAAAATCCTCGTTATGCAGAGTTGCACGGGATACCGATGTGCCTGCAAGGGTTATTGATTCGAAAACAGCGGTAGGTGTTAGCGCACCTGTTCTACCGACTGCAATTTCAATATCCTTTAATACCGTTTCCTTTTCCTCGGGTGGATATTTAAATGCCGCCGCCCATTTGGGGTATTTTGAGGTACTTCCAAGCTCGGTACGGTAGGCCAGATTATCAACCTTAATAACTGCGCCGTCAATATCATACGAAAGATTTCCTCTTTCGCTTCCAATACGCTCAATTTCAGCTATAACATCCTCGATACTGTCGCACGCCTTGTAGGATGGCAATGTATGAAAACCCAAGCCCTTCAAAAAATCCAAGCTTTCTATATGCGAATTAAACTGCTTGCCGCTAATATACTGAATATTGAAAATAAAAATATCAAGCCCACGCTCCGCAGTAATTCCGGGATTTTTTTGTCTTAGTGAGCCTGCCGCCGCATTACGTGGATTTTTAGCTGGTGCTTCACCCATAAGCTCCTGCCTTTTTAAAAGGCTTAAAAAGCTCTCCTTGGGCATATAAACCTCGCCTCTGACACAAAGCTCGCCCAAAAAATCAATAGCCCTTGGTATGCTCTTAATCTGCATAAGATTTGCGGTTACGTCTTCACCCGTCTCCCCGTCTCCGCGTGTAGAGCCTCTGAAAAAAAGCCCATCACGGTATTCAAGTGAGACCGAAAGACCGTCAATTTTAGGTTCTGCTGAAAACACCGTCTTTGAAGTATCAATTTTTTCTGCAAAGGCGCGAAGCTCATTAAAGCTGAAAACATCCTGCAAACTTTCCATCTTAACCCTGTGTGCAACAGGTGTAAAAAGCCGCAAAGCCGCACCGCCTACAGTTTGTGTGGGCGAATCCTCTTTTTTGAATTCAGGAAACTCTTCCTCTAAATTTTCAAGCTCACGAAGTAAAGCATCATATTCAAAATCCTCAATTTCGGGGGCATCCTCAATATAATACTTTCGGTTATGATATTTTAGAATCTCACTCAATTCATTTATTCTGTTTTCTGCCTTTTTAATATCCATATAATCTATCCTTTTTACTCGGCGATAGCGCCGTAATCATTAATAAGACCGCCAGTGTTATCATTTTGACTTTCAATAACATTTGTAAAGGCATCGGGTGTTTTTCCGACAATCACCGTCTGTGCTGCAATTGCAGAGGTCGCTGCTCTTATACTCTTATTATATCCCATTATAATAAGGCTTCCTCTTATATCAATCTCAACCGTTATTATATGCAAAACCTGGTTAATGCCTGCAGATTTGAACTCGTGCTTAAAATCCACAAAAGCAGTAGTAGTGAGCTGCATTTTAAAATTAACCGAAGGTCCCAGTCCCGACGTATAGGCATTACCCAAAAAGGTACCGATTGGAATTGATAAGTCATAAAATTCTTTTTGGCCTATAATCTTTGCGGTTGCATTAGAAATATTGCTTTTAAGACGGTTTACCTCATAAACATCAATTTCAAGGCTTGTAACATATCCGTCATCATTAGCGGTAAGCCTTGCAATATCGCTATAAGTAACATTGTTTTCTTTTAAAACCTTAAGCACCGCCTCATTGGCAGAGTTTAGCATAATTGTTTCCGCTTCGCTGACGGCATAACGCATTATAACAGGATGTATTTTATAAAAAACGACTCCAAAAGGAATAGTAAAACAAAGTAAGAATACCAACGTTAATATTAAAACTCTTTTTCTTCTTTTTACGCTTTTAATCATAATAACACCGACTTTCCCTACTACATTGTACGGAAAAGCGGTATTTTTGTTAAAAGCGCAGTTTAATTTTATAATATTACATACTTAAAATCAAGCAGTTGTTAAGTTTTTTCATTAGCCAAAGCATTTAAATTTGATTCGGTGTCCAATGCTTTGGCTAAGTAAAATTTAAAAAAGTCTTTTTCAAAAATCGAGAACAACGCCCTTGCAACAGCAAATTTCCATTCATTTCTTGTAGCTATTCCCGAAAGTACAGCACGATATGACTTAACATCGGCGGATGTGCATACCGCTAAAAACACCTCGCCCGGAATACTGTCAGAATTTGACGGATCGGTGTTTCCAAGCGTTCCGGTAACACCGATTCCTATATCCGCACCAAAAGTTTCTCTACAGCTTTTTGCCATTTCTACAGCAGTTTCCAAAGAGTACACGCCGTAATCTCTTATTACACTTTCTGATACACCACTCATAATTTTAGCTTCATTACTGTAGGTTATCAGAGCGCCCTTTAAAGCTTTCGATGCGCCCTCGGTATCGGTTATAAGGCTTGCTATAAGACCTGAAGTACAGCTCTCCATAGTAGTTACAGTGAAGCCTCTATTTATTAACCATTCGGTTAAAAGCTTATAATTGCTTCTCACACTTTCAGAAAAAAAGGCATCTCCATCGCAAAGCAATTCAACAGTTCTTGCCTTGTCGGTTTCAATTAACATTTTATCAATCATATAATACACCTGTCAGCCGCAATATAGATTATTTTATGTTACTTATTTTAAAAAAATAAGTCAAAAAACCCAATATTTGCAAAACAGCCAAGTTATTTTCAACTCGGCTGTTTTAAAAGCTTATTTTATTATAATTTTGTTCCGCAGCTTGTGCAGAATAACGAACCGGGCGCTATTTCAGCATTACAGTTGGGGCATACATTTGATACTGTCGGAGTGGGAGCTGCCGCCGTCTGTCCTACTTTTGTGCCGCAACTTGTGCAAAAAGCGGCATCTGCTCCTAATTGAGCGTTACAGTTAGGACAAATGCTTGCAGAAACAGCAGGAGCGGGAGCCACAGGTGCCTCGGTCTCTTTTGCAGGCTCAACCTTTGTGCCGCAGGCAGTACAGAAAGCAACACCTTCTTCTAATTGTGCATTGCAGTTAGTACAGAAATTTGCAGAAACTACAGGTGCAGGAGCGGGTGCTACAGGCTCTGCAGGAACAGCTTTGGTCTCATTCGCACGCTCAACCTTTGTGCCGCATGTGGTACAGAAAGCACAACCTTCAGCAATTGTTGCGCCGCATACTACACAACGCAAATTTGCATTAACCTCGGGCATTTTTCCGCCGCAAGCACTGCAAAACTTTATGCCATAGCCTACATCGCTTCCGCAGTTAGGACACTGTGTAATACCCTTAAGCTTCTTAATCTGATCCGAATATGTTCTGATTTTAATCTGTGAATTCTTGATTGCCTGAACCATATTGGCAAAATCTTGATCGGGGTTTTCTGCATAAAGCTCAAAATACTTTTTGCCGATCAAGGAGTAAAAATTATTAACGTTCTTTTCTTCATCAGAGATTAAACCGTTTAATTTCATCACTTCTGCGGTATCCTTTGTTTTTTGAACAACACCCTGACTTGTTTGTGAAATCTTCTTTCCTAAATCTTCAAAAAATGCCATAAAAATTATCCTCCTAATTCAAAAAAATCAATAAACCCTATTTAAAAAATCTATTTAAATAATATTTTTTTAACAACAATAAGCCTATACCGAATATGATTAAAGCAACATAGAAGAACAGATTCATCTTAACCACATTTATTATTAAGGTATCAATTGCACTGCTAAAGAAAGAGGCTATCAAAGCGCCTAACAAAGTCACAACCAGCGAAACAGCACCTTGGAATATAGCTACAATACCTACCGATGAAATCGCTTGCGGCATATTATTAAAAATCATACCTATTATAATTAAAACACTTATTATCAAAAGCATAATAACAGTGCCACCGGAAAATATGTTTCTAATCGTATCAAGTATTTTTCCGTTATCTTCTTCTAAATCCCTGGTATTAACTATTACCAATTCGTCACCCTTAATCATCCAATCAGAAATTCTTCTGACCTCTTGTCTGTTGAGCTTAGTATCAAATTCATCCTCAATTAATTCGATATTTTCATCAATCAGTTCTTCAATATCCTCCTCGGTGACAACCAGCCTTGCCCTACGTTCCAAAGAGCGTTCAACAAACCTTGAAACCTTTTCTGCTATATATTCGGGAACAGTTGACTCTTCAATAAAATTTTGTAGTTTTCTGTTGTTTGCTTCTATTCCATACTCTTGTGAGAGAAAATCGTAAAGTTCTTCTGTATCAACATCATCAAAGCCCAGATCATCTGCCATAAAAGCACCTATATCAACATTTTTTAAAAGATCTTCAACATTATCCTCTTTAAACATATTACGAATACCGTTTATCCCAAATGCCAAGGATGAAACAATAAATAACGTTACTGCAAGGAGAACCGTTATTATTGATACAAATACAGACGGATGTTTTTTAAGAAAATAGCAAGGCTTTTGGGGTTCGTACTCTTGATTAGCAATATCAGAAAATTCGGATGAAACACTCGGCGCGGTCTGAACAACGGGTACCGTTTTTTCTGTGACCGACTCATAATTCGGCGTGTTTTGGTTATCACTTTTCTGCGAATTTAAAGCAGATGAATCATAAGCCTTTGCTCCGCACTTACCGCAAAACTTAGCATTATCATCTATTAAAGCGCCGCAATTAGAACAAAACAAAAGGTTCGCACTCCCTTCAAAAAAATAAAACCACTTTACTGCATTTTATCACATTATTCATAATTATTCAACATTCTTTGCATATAATTTTACAATTTTTTTGGCTTTCCCAAAATAACAGCAAAAAACGACAACATACCGCAAAAAATAATATTATAGTTGTATATTAGACAAAGATATATTATAATGAAATTTAACAACAGTTAGGCTGACGAAAGGATATGGCAATTATTATGAAAAATTTTTTCGGCTATTTTTTTGGTCAAAGCCAAAATGAAGAATTCCACAATTTTACTTTAGCACATATTTTACCGATTTTGCTTGGCGTATCAATCATTCTTTTATTTTATATCTTCCGTAACAAGCTAAAGAATTACAAGCATGAGCTGGGGCTTCGCTATATATTGGCATTTTCACTCATAATCTCCGAAATGTCTTATTATTGGCGATTAATCGGAATCCCCTCCCTTAACCCAAATCCTGTTGACCATCTGCCCGTAACGGTTTGCGGATGGGCGGTAATTTTCTGTAGCTATATGCTTATCGGAAAATCACAAACCCTTTTCGATATTTCTTACTTTTGGCTACTGTCAGGCACGTTGTTCGCCTTGATAACCCCAACCGTAATCACTTTCACAGGTCCTACACGTTTCCGCTACTACCAATTCTGGGTTGAGCATATATTTGGTTACTTGGCTATTTTCTATATGATTTTTGTACATAAAATGCGTCCAAACATAAAGTCAATCATTAAATCTTATATTGCTTTAATCATACTTGCAATAATTGCATATGCTACAAACATTTTAATCGGTCCGGGAGCTAACTATTTATTTATGGCACGTCCCGAATCTACCCCCTCTGTACTCGATATACTGCCTTCTAATTTTGCACTGCGTCTCTTTATTATGGCTTCTGTTATAACACTTTTATTCGGTTTGGCTTATTTGCCATGGTTTTTAAAAGACCTAAAGGCTAAAAAACATGCTGACAAGGATGAGACGGCAAAAGAAACCGCCCTAAAAAACTAAAATTCATTATACATAATTTGACAGCTGCCTTAAAGCAGCTGTCTTTTTTTAAGAAATATTTTACCTTTTTGTATGAACCAAAACTCTCAAGAGGACGATTTCACCCGCAAAAACCAATATTTTATCAATGTGCGTTCTTCGTTCGTTTGAATTTAATATAAAACAGTTATATTGTTTACACCAGCTGAAATACTGTATGCTTTTCGGTTGATTATAAGCGTATAAGCATCATTGGAGATAACTTTACATATACCTCTGAATGCTTCAATATCAGTTACTATATTTCCAAAGCGAAGATTTTTTATGCCGATTCTTCCTTCAAAACTGTCTGGCATTTCCCACTCGACAATTTTGTTAAAAGCATCTATTGTGTGGAATCCCAAAACATATTCAATATATATAGAAATAGGACCCAATGCTGACCAACCGCAAAAATCGCGTCTTACTATATCTCTTTCGCCCGCTGTTGTACTGGGCTTGCTTTCTTCGGGAGAATAACATTCCCATATTGTATGCGGTTCATAGTTATAATATGTATCCATCATACTTTGAAAAATCTTATGTGCCGCAATGTGTGCTTCAGCAAAATAACCGTATTTTGCCATACCCTTTAAAGCAACATACGCTGTAGGAAGCCATAGAGCACCTCGCCAATAATCACCTGTTGAAGAATAATCAGCATCATTTCTAGCAAGCGAAACAAGTGGAATTTTACCTCCAAACACCTGTGGATCTTCAACATACTTCACCATTTGTTCTGCTTGTTCTTCAGTTGCAACACCTGCAATTAATGCCCAAAAAGAAGCTGGTGTCTTAACCTTATAAAATTCGTGGGTATTCAGATCAATATCGTAATAAAATTTATCTTCCGTATCCCAATAAAAACGGTTTATAATATCCTTTTTGGCTTGATACCTTTTATGCCATTCTTTCGACTGCTCTGTATCACCGATTATCTGAAACAACTTTGATATAATCTCTGCCGAAAGTGCTTGTTGGCATATAGCGTCAATCCAAAGCATATCGGGGTTATTTGGGCGTTCCTTTTCGGCTCTTTCCCCCTTTCGTCCTCGGGGAGTATTGTCCATTCCTGAACAACCACCCTCCCACCTATAGCCATATTCTTCCGCTATCAGACAGGTTGGATTACTAACATTCGGAAGCATTGATGGGCTTTTTAACGATTCAAACCATTCGTAGTGTTTTTGAAGAACTTTTCTTTCATAAAGCAATTCTTTTATATATGACTTATCCCCGCTCATAAGAGCGTTTTCGTATTCTGCCCAAGCAAAAAGCGGCGGATTATCTGCCAAATGCACCTTTATTGAGAATTTTTTTCCGGGTACTGCGCCTGTCCATTTAGGTTCATTTTCTGTAGGAATTATTTCAGGCAAACTTTTGCCGTTATAAAGCACCTCATAAAAATTATTGAGAGTTTCTACACCCGGGAATACTTCTTTTGCATATTTGCAAAAAAGGCTCATAAAACAACTGTCCCAAATCCACACTTGCGAATCGCAAAATGCTTCGTCCATATACGGAGTTTGTGGCATTCCGGGTATATTTTTTATATGATTATAGGCTAATTCCCAAGTCTTTTTATAAAATTCCGAATACTGTGGAAAATCATCACAAATAGGTTGAGGAATATAATCTTCCCAATTAGCACAGCCAAACTTATTTCCCATAATACCACCGCCATAATAGTTTAATTTTTAAAAGAAGCGTCATTAACAGCATTGATAAGCGCCAAAACTATTCTATGGTTATTATATTATTTTTTTGCTAAAAATCAAGATTATAATAAATAATATATGTCATAAACGATTGAAAATATCAATCATGACTACCGGCTATGCCAGTAGTTTGCTTTGCGGCTGTAAGCCGCTGTTACTTGCAGACTGAAAGTCCACTAAATAATCTGCCTTTTGCAAAAATGCCCCACTGCCGTATATACGGCAATCAGCCTCCATCTGATGAGGGAGGTAGATTTTTGCCATAAGGCAAAAAAACGGAGGGAGAGAAAAGGAAGCTCTCAAACTACCCCTCAGTCAACTTGCGTTGACAGTTCCCCTGACAAGTGGAGCCCACCGCTGCGGCGGGATTGCTCATCAGCAAAAGCCTTTTTTGGAACAACACGCTAAGCGTGTGGTTTTCACTATACAAAAAAACAACAGCGATTTCTCGCTGTTGTTTTTTACCCCACAAGTGTGTGGATATTAGTAGAAATGGTCTGCGAATTCGTGCCAAGGCACTTCTTCACTATTACTTATTACCTAATCAACAGTTTCGAGAGAAGAGTGAAAAAGTAAAATCGACAAGCTTCTTTCGAAACTTGTCGATTTTTGGAAAGGGAGCACAAATTCGAACCCCTACAGTTTTAAGTGATATTCTGTTCTAACGAACAGAATGATATTTTCGCGTTGCGAAAGTGATATTGAAACCTGCGGTTTCAGTGATATTATTTTCGCCTTTTAACTGCCCGAAGGGCAATATCACTCGGCTTTTGCCGAATATCACTGCGTAGCAATATAACTTGCCGAAAGGCGAATATAACTGAAAAACCGGCTTGTCGAAACAAGTCGGTTTTTCTGGCAGGGGTAGAAGGACTCGAACCCTCACAAACGGTTTTGGAGACC
>JAZQKT010000069.1:0-23901 GCA_045542295.1 Acutalibacteraceae bacterium | reverse complement strand
CCTGCAATAAGCATAACGTTTAATGCCTTTGAACCGAGAGTAGGTGAAATTATTTGCAATTTACCGTCATCTCTTGTCATATGGAAGGGAAGCTTACCGCTGTTTATCTGTTCGGAAAGCTCTTTAACATATTCGGCGGTCATTCCGTCACCCGAAATTACACATCTGCCGTCAGTTATAGCTTCTTGAACCGTAGGTGCAGAAAGGAATAACTCCTCAACAACGGGCTTGCCGTCATCACCGATTTCGGTGGTGGTAGTGCTAAGCCAGATTGAAATCTTTCTGCCAACCAGTGAAGCGGTTGCAGCGGCAAATTTTGCTTTTCCCGAATCGGTAAATTCAAGCTCAACAATAGAAGCACCGGTTTCGGGGTCCATTCCCGGGCTTGCGGATTTAACATCCTCTGCACCCTGAAGAATGATCTTACCGGTCTTTTCTTCACCCTCACGGAAGATAAGCATTGCGGAAGCACCAAGCTTGTTTACGGTTTCCACCGCATCAAAATTGCTTTCGCCTGCCTCCCAAGGGAAACGAACTATAATCTGATGATTTTCTGCGTCACAGTAAACCTCACTGTCGGTAATGTTTTGGCTTACAAGACGGTTTTTAATAAGGGATTCTGCGGCAGCCATATCATCTTCAGTAATCTTTTTGTCTGTTTCGGCAGGGGTGAAAACAGCTTCAACGCCGCCCTTGATATCAATACCCCAGCGAATATCCTTGGCTCCCTTTGTATAAACTTTTCTGGTATCGCCGTAGTAGTTTTCAACACCGAAAAAGGCCGTATATGTAAGAGCCAAAATCAAGAAGAAGACTATAAAAAATATCGGCTTACCCGTTCTTTTGGACTTCATTGGCAAATCCTCCAACTAAATAGAATACTATAATTCCGTAAAACACAGAAATATACTTTATAATTATACACAAAATAACAAATAAAGTCAATAAAATGATTCGCCAAACCCGACAAAAAGTCAGGTTTGGGCAAAATAAATTTGTTTTAGATTAATTTTCTTCACAAAGCTGTTCAAGAACAGCGTATCTAACAGCAACACAAAGCACTACAGATGCCTTTTTAATTTCTTCAACAGAAGGATAAGAGGGGGCAATACGCAGGTTACTGTCCTTGGGGTCGTTTCCGTAAGGATAGGTGGCGCCTGCAGGGGTCAAAATCATTCCTGCATTAGCGCAAAGCTGTTCAACCCTTTTAGCACAGCCTTCGGGAACATAAAGACTTATGAAATAACCGCCCTTGGGGTTGGTCCAACGAGCTATGCCCTTGTCACCAAGCTGTGCTTCAAGCTCAAAGAGCACAGCCTCAAACTTGGGACGTAAAATATCGGCGTGTCTCTTCATATGTGCCTTAACATCATTAAGATTGTGAAGCAGGCGAGCATGGCGAAGCTGATTAAGCTTGTCGGGACCGATTGTTTGATAAGCCATTCTGTTTTTAAGCATTGCAACGTTGTTGGGGCTTGCCGCCTCTGCCGCAACACCGGCTCCCGGGAAGGTTATTTTTGAGGTTGAAGTAAAGATAATGGGTAAATCGGGGTTACCAGCCTTTACACATTCGGTGTAAATGTTAAGGAGGCGGTCACCCTCATCATACAAATCGTGAACCGCATAGGCATTATCCCAGAATATGCGGAAATCGCTTGCGGCAGGCTTTAATGCCGCCATTCTGCGAACCACATTGTCGCTGTAGGTTATACCCTCGGGATTAGAGTATTTCGGCACGCACCAAATACCCTTAACGCTTTTGTCCTTTACAAGCTCCTCAACAACATCCATATCGGGTCCTTCCTCTGTTGTGGGAACGGGAATAAGCTCGAAACCGAAATACTGGGTAATGGCAAAGTGGCGGTCATAACCGGGGACAGGGCATAAGAACTTTATATTCCCCTGTTTAGCCCAAGGCTCTCCGCCCATACCGTGGGTCATTGCCTGCGCAATGGTATCGAACATCATATTAAGTGACGAATTACCGCCAACGATAATCTGCTCGGGGTCAAGCTCCAGGATTTCTCCAAAAAGGTTTTTAAGCTCTAAAAGGCCGTCAAGACCGCCGTAATTGCGGCAGTCAATACCGCTTATGTTTTTAAAGCCTGTATCATTGCCCACAAGGTCAAACATTTTTTCGCTCAAGTCCATATTGTCAAAGCCGGGCTTACCCCTTGACATATCAAGTGATAAATGGAGCGAGCGCAAATGCTCATATTTTGCACGAACCTCACGAAATTCCTCCGCAAGCTCCTCTTTAGTTAATTT
This sequence comes from Acutalibacteraceae bacterium, assembly GCA_045542295.1. Taxonomy (GTDB): domain Bacteria; phylum Bacillota; class Clostridia; order Oscillospirales; family Acutalibacteraceae; genus UBA737. Next base: position 21,633 of record JAZQKT010000069.1, on the reverse strand, counting down.
ATAGTAATCAGACATTTTAGTAACCTCGAAAAATTATTTAATAGCTTTAGTATCAATCTCTTCGCAAGCCATTGCGATAAAGTCGGCTGTATTCATTGCGCCCAAATCACCGTCTTCACCTCTGCGGCGAACTGCAACAGCACCGTTTTCAACCTCACTGTCACCTATAATAAGCATATAAGGAATCTTGTTAAGGCGGGCTTCTCTTATCTTATAGCCGATTTTTTCATTGCGGTCATCAAGCTCAACACGCATACCCTTTGCCTCTAACTGCTTTTTAACCTCATAAGCATAGTCAAGATGGCGGTCGGCAATAGGAAGAATCTTAACCTGTGTGGGAGCAAGCCACATCGGGAAAGCACCTGCGTATTTTTCGATAAGAAGTGCAAGCGTTCTTTCATAGCAGCCGATAGAGGTTCTGTGAATGATATAGGGGTTTTTCTTTTGACCGTCACGGTCAACATATTCCATACCGAATTTTTCAGCCAACATCTGGTCAATCTGAATGGTGATAAGGGTGTCTTCCTTGCCGTAAACATTTTTAATTTGAATGTCAAGCTTTGGTCCGTAGAAAGCAGCCTCACCAACACCAACCTTGTAGGGGATTTCAAGGTGGTCAAGAATTTTTGCCATAATTCCCTGTGCTTCATCCCATTGCTCTTTAGTACCAATATATTTTTCGGTATCAGCAGGATCCCACTGTGAGAAGCGGTAGGAAACATCCTCATAAAGACCCAAGGTCTTAAGCATATAAATTGCAAGCTCCAAGCAACCCTTGAACTCTTCTTCAAGCTGTTCGGGAGTACACATTAAGTGACCCTCTGAAATAGTGAAGTGACGAACTCTTATAAGACCGTGCATTTCGCCCGATTCCTCGTTACGGAAAAGGGTTGAGGTTTCATCGTAACGGAGCGGCAAATCTCTGTACGAACGGGCACGGTTCAAATAAGCCTGATATTGGAACGGGCAGGTCATGGGACGGAGCGCAAAGCATTCCTTTGTCTCATCCTCGGGATCGCCCAAAACAAACATACCGTCCAAATAATGGTCCCAGTGGCCCGAAAGCTTGTAAAGCTCACGCTTTGCCATATAAGGAGTTTTTGTGAGCTGCCAGCCGCGGCGAGCCTCCTCGTCCTCAACAAAGCGCTGTAAAATCTGAATGATTTTAGCACCCTTCGGAAGTAAGATGGGAAGTCCCTGACCTATAACGTCAACGGTGGTGAAAAGCTCTAATTCGCGGCCAAGCTTATTGTGGTCGCGCTTTTTAGCTTCCTCAAGCATAGTGAGATGTGCCTCTAATTCGGAAGCCTTGGGGAATGCTGTACCGTAAACACGGCAAAGCATCTTTTTAGAGGAATCGCCTCTCCAGTAAGCACCTGTAGCAGAGGTTAGTTTAAATGCCTTTACTGCGGCAGTGCTCATAAGGTGAGCGCCTGCGCAAAGGTCGGTAAAGTCACCTTGACTGTAGAAGGAAATATCCTCACCCTCGGGGATACCCTCTGCCAGCTCGACCTTATATGGCTCTTCCTTACTCTTAAAGTATTCAACAGCCTCGTTTCTTGACATTGTAAAGCGCTCAAGCTTAATGTCCTCTTTAACGATTTTTTTCATTTCTGCCTCAATTTTTACAAGGTCATCGGGAGTGAAGCTCTCCTCAACATCAAAATCGTAATAAAAACCGTCATCCACAGCAGGGCCTATAGCCAGCTTTGCAGCAGGGAAAAGGCGTTTTACTGCCTGTGCTAAAATGTGGGAAGCGGTGTGACGGAAGGTCCATCTTCCGTATTCGTCCTCAAATGTGAGTATTTCAAGGGTGCAATCCTCATTAAGCTCGGTGCGAAGGTCAGCATTTTCGCCGTTAATTCTTACAGCACAAGCCGCCTTTGCAAGCCCCATACTGATTTCCTTGGCAACCTCAAAAGCGGTTATGCCTTTTGGAAATTCCTTTACAACGTCACCCTTCAGTGTAACCTTAATCATTTTTTGTTCCTCCATATTTATTATATGTTTTAAAAGTAAAAATAAACAAGCCCCGAAAGACCCTTAAAGTCCTTCGGGGCGAAGATTTAAATTCTCCACGGTTCCACCCGATTTAGCATCGAAAAAACGATACTGTCTCATTAACCCTTAACGCAGGTGCTACGTCTGTGTTTTTTACCCACAGCACTCAAAGGCGGTCTCACTTTAACTGTTCTTAAGCGGGCTTTCAGCCGATGACCCACTCTCTCTAAAAGAACAATGAAAAAGCTAATGTCCTTTTCAACACTTTACAAATAGTTATTTTACAATCAAAAAACGTCTTTGTCAAGATTTTTTTATTTAGTGATTTATTTTAGCGCTTTAGCCGCCTGCTGTTCTCTCTGCCGCTTTTTTATGGCGATAACATAGGTTATAAATAACGCAACAAAGGTTACAAACCAAGAAACAGGATACGAAGTATAAAGACTTGCTGCCGTATGATATTTCGGTATTGCAAAAATGGTGTAAATCCAAAGCAATCTCACGCCGCAAACGCCTAAAATTGAAATTATCATAGGTCTTACCGATATACCCATTCCTCTTATAGCACCGCTGGACGCCTCCATAAGACTGCCGATACCGTAGGTCGCGGCAAGGACCCATAGCCTTGTTCTGCCGGCTGCCACTGCGGCGGCAGAATCGGTGATATAAATTGAAAGTAAGCTTTCTCCGAAAACAGCAATCACCATTCCTATAACGGAAGTAATTATAAAGACAGATACAATACTGATTTTATGTACCTCCCAAGCCCGTTTGTAGTTTTTTACACCCACATTTTGACCTGTAAAGTTAAGTGTGGTTTGATGGAAGGCACTGCTGATTGTATAAAGGAAATTATCAATATTCATAGCGGCAGAGTTGCCCGATACCACAACCGTACCCAAGGAATTTATTGAGGACTGTATAATAACGTTTGAAAAAGAAAAGGTACAGCTTTGAATACCTGCAGGTATTCCGATTTTTAAAAACATAAGCAACTGCTCTTTGTGGATTTTTATTTTTCCAAGCCACAGCCTGCAGCGGTCATCACGAATCATAAGCGCGCGTACAACAAGCACTGCCGAAAGGACTTGCGATATGGTTGTTGCAAGGGCAACGCCCACTACGTCTAAATGAAAGAAAATCACAAAAACGAGATTAAGCACAACATTAACAACGCCGGCGATAATAAGAAATATCAGCGGTGATTTGGTGTCTCCTGCCGCACGCAAAATAGCGGCAAAGAAGTTGTAAATCATTGTGGCGGTAATACCTAAAAAATATATCTCAAGATAACTTGCGGCAAGGGGTAAAACTTCTTTTGGGGTTGACATTAGCCCCAAAAAGAACTCTGCGCCGAAAAAGCCTACCACCGTAATAATTATTCCGCAAATTATCGCTGTGGGCAGAGCAGTGTGTATAATTTCGTGGATGCGCTTTGTATCGTTTGCTCCCATTGCCTGCGCGGCGGTTATACCGCAACCGATTGAAAGACCTATAAACAGATTAACAATAAGATGAATAAGTGAGCTGGTAGAGCCAACTGCCGCCACCGAAATACTGCCGCAAAATCTGCCCACCACTACAAGGTCGGCGGCGTTAAACAGCAGTTGCAGAGCGTTTGTGAGTATTATGGGAACAGTATAGCTTATAATACTTACAAACAGCGGTCCTTGTAGCATATTGACATCTCTTGTTTTTGACATTTACAACATCTCCGATTAAAAAAGCTTAAAAATAAGCTCAACTAAAAACACTACAACGCATGAACTGACAGCCACTCCGAAAAGCCCAAACCCAAAAAACGCGAGCGCGCCGCCCACAATTAAGGCGGCAAGTCCCGACCAGATACTGCTTGTGGATTCAAGAATTGCAGGAAAGGTCATAACTGCCAGGGTTACATATGGAACATAAAAAAGGAATGAACGGAGGGTTATGTTGGTTATCTTTTTTCTGATAAGTGTAAGCGGCAAAAGTCTTATAAGATATATAACCACCGCCATTATAAGTATGTATATATAGGTATTATGCTTCATATTCTTCGTCCTCCTGCGTTACAGGGAAAAGAATCGCCGCCGCAAGGGAAATTGCAACGGTTAAAACAATAACACGCACACCCTGTGATATACCGTTTAAAACAGGCAAAACTTTGAAGCAAAGGCTTAAAGCCATTGAAATTAGTATAAGCCCTGCAATTATTTTGTTTTTTCGGGCGGGCGGAATAATAATTGCCAAAAACATTCCGTAAAGCCCAACGCTTAAGGCGCTTACAACGCTGTTAGGCAAAACGTTGCCCATAATAACCCCGAAAAAGGCGCCCAGCGCCCAGCCGGGTATTGCCACCGTCATCGCACCGTAGTTATAAAACGGATTAAGGTTGCCCTTAACCGCAACCGAAATGCCGAAAATTTCATCGGTAACATCAAAGGCAATAAGGCTTCGGTGAAGGGTTGAGGTTTTTGGCGATAGTTTCTGGCTTAAAGCAAACGCCATAAGCAAATATCTTGCGTTAACTACAAGCTGGGTTAGCGCCATTTCTAAATATCCGGCATCTTCCGCCATAAGCGAAAAGCCCGCATAACCGCCTGCAGAAGCATTTGTAAGTCCGGCTGTGAGCAACGCCTCAAAAGCGGAAAGTCCGGCATTTTTTGCGGTTATTCCAAGCGTGAAGGCAACTGCAAAATAGCCCAAGGCTATCGGCAAACCGTCACGCAGACCTTTTTTATACCAGCTAGAATTTTTCGCCAATTTTATCACCCACTTTATTTTACCGCTTGTTATTTAAAAGTCAACAGTTTAGTTGAAATAAAGCAAAAATCGGACTTTAAAAAATAAAAATTAAATCTTATTTTAATAAATGTAAAAAAATTCTTTGTGTTTTGGGTAATCTGTGATATAATTGATGCAAACGTATGTATTTAAATAGGAGGAAAATTAAAATGGCAAAAATTCAGATGAAAACACCCATTGTTGAGCTTGACGGCGACGAGATGACCCGTGTGCTTTGGCAGTGGATAAAGGAATTGCTTATTGAGCCCTTTGTTGACCTTAAAAGTGAGTATTATGATTTGGGACTTCCCTATCGTGACCAAACCGATGACCAGGTTACAATTGATGCCGCAGAAGCAATCAAGAAGTATGGAGTAGGTGTTAAGTGCGCCACAATTACCCCCAATGCACAGCGTGTTGAGGAGTATTCTCTCAAGCAGATGTGGAAAAGCCCTAACGGTACTGTTAGAGCTATTCTTGACGGTACTGTTTTCAGAGAGCCTGTTGTTGTAAAGGGAATTAAACCGGTTGTTTCCAACTGGGAAAAGCCCATTATCATTGCCCGTCACGCTTACGGTGATGTTTACAAGAATGTTGAATTTAGAGTTGAGCAGGGCGAAACCGCAGAGCTTGTTGTAAGAGGTAAGGACGGAGAAAGAAGAGAAACCATTTTAACCTTTGAAAATAGCGCAGGTATCGTTCAAGGTTTACATAATATTGACGCTTCTATTGAAAGCTTTGCCCGTTCATGCTTTGAATATGCACTTGATAAGAAGCAGGACCTTTGGTTCTCAAGTAAGGATACCATTTCCAAAACCTATGACCACAGATTTAAGGATATTTTTGCCGAAATCTTTGAAAATGAGTATAAGGAAAAGTTTGATGCTGCAGGCATTGAATATTTCTACACCCTTATTGATGATGCTGTTGCCCGTGTTATCCGTTCAAAGGGCGGTTACATCTGGGCGTGCAAGAACTATGACGGTGACGTTATGAGTGATATGCTTGCAACCGCATTCGGAAGTCTTGCTATGATGACAAGCGTGCTTGTTTCACCTGACGGCAAGTATGAATACGAGGCAGCTCACGGTACTGTTACACGCCACTATTACCGCTACCGTGACGGTGAGGAGACCAGCACCAACTCGGTTGCTACAATCTTTGCGTGGACAGGTGCCCTCAGAAAAAGAGGCAGTCTTGACGGTCTTTTGGACCTTGTTGAGTATGCCGATAAGATGGAAGCCGCAACAATTAAGACCATTGAAAGCGGTATAATGACCAAGGACCTTTATCTGCTTTCAACCCTTGAAAACAAGAAGGCTGTTAACAGCAGAGAATTCCTTGAAGCAATCAAAGCAACCTACGAAGCTATGTAAAAAGAGTAAAAGCCTTGTCCGACTTTTGGTTTAAGAAGTTGAACAAGGCTTTGTTTTAACCCAAAACAGTTATTTAGAGCAGGGAGATTAAAATGCAGGAAATTAAGATAAAATTGGTTGCTTTAAACTCTAAATATATTCATTCTTCGTTAGGTATATGGTACTTAAAGGCAGGACTTAAAGAATATTGCGGTGTGCCCTACCGTTGCGAAGCGGTAGAATCAACCATTAATGCGCCGCTTGAGAGCAGTTTTGAAAAAATTGCCGAAACAGACTGCGATTTAATAGGCTTCAGCACCTATATTTGGAATGTTGATTTGGTTTTAAGGCTTGCCGAAAAATTAAAGGAAGAAAAGCAGAACACAAAAATTCTTTTGGGCGGGCCGGAGGTTTCCTACCGTGCAAAGGAGGTACTAAAGAAGTATCCGTTTGTGGATTTTGTGCTGTCGGGTGAGGGTGAAAAGCCTATTGCCCGATTGGCAGAAGCACTTTTTAATAAAACACCGCTCAAAGATGTTCCGGGGCTTAGCTTTAAGAGTGAGGAAAAAATTTTTGAGGCAGAACCGTTTGTTGATGAAGAAGACCCGCCGTCACCCTATTGCGAGGAATACTTTGCCACTCTTAACGCACGTATTGCATATATAGAGTCCTCGCGCGGATGCCCCTTCAGCTGTGCTTTTTGTTTGTCGGGCAGGTGCGGTACTGTGCGCTTTTTTGAGCTTGAAAGGGTTAAACGGGATATAATTGCCCTTGCAAATTCGGGCGCAAAAACAATAAAATTTGTTGACAGAACCTTCAATGCCAATACCCCCCGTGCCGAGGAAATTCTTGAATTTATATATAACGGTATAGGTAAAACAATACCCGAGGAGGTTTGCTTCCATTTTGAAATAGCGGGAGATATTTTAAAGCCCTCCACCCTTGAAATTCTTAAAAAAATGCCGGGGGGAGCGGTACAGCTTGAAATCGGTATGCAAACCTTTAATGAGGAAACCCTTAAAAAAATCCACCGCAAAACCAACACCGAAAGACTAAAGCAAAACATAAAAAAGCTGCGCAGTTTTTCTAACATTCATCTTCATATTGACCTTATTGCAGGACTTACGGGTGAGGATTTAAACAGCTTTCGCGAAAGCTTTAATATTGCCTTTGAGCTTGGGGCAGATATGCTTCAAATGGGCTTTTTAAAGTTGCTTTACGGTGCTGAAATGCGTGAAAACACAGAAGCCTTCCCTTGTACATTCTCAAAAGAGCCACCTTATGAGGTTACCTCTACCCCGTGGCTTGGGACACACGAAATTACCGCACTTAAAAACACCGAGGATGCTCTTGAGCGCCTTTATAACAGCGGAAGATTTAAAGAAACCTTAAGCTATTTGGTTTATGATTGCGGCATTGAGCCTTTTGAGCTTTTTTATGCTTTCGGCAACAGTGAGGACTGTCGGAATATGCCGCTTATGGAGTATATCGATAAGGTTTATGCTTATTTTAAAAATTTTGATTCGGTTGACAGTGCCGTTCTACGTGACAAGCTTATTTCTGACAGGCTTTTAACCGATTCCTCGGCAAACATCCCCGATTCGCTTAAAATCAGTGATAAAAACTTAAAATTTATCAAAAAGCGGTTTGCACAAAAGGGCAAAAAGATAGGGGTAGCGGTTTTATACACCGAAAACACCGTAATTTCGGTTGATTACACCAAAAAGAATAGAATCACAAACAGGTATGCCGCAAAGAAATATCCTGTTGCGGATATTTTAAATGAGTAATACCTAAAAAGAGCCATGCAATCAGACAGATGCTAACTGCATGGCTCTTAATTTATATAATTATTCAAAATAAATCTTGTTCTTTAATGCCTCAAGAACAATTTTTGCACTGCTGGCATTTGTTGCAAGGGGGATTTTCTGCACATCACAAAGGCGGAGGAGTGCAGAAACATCGGGTTCGTGAGGCTGTGCGGTCAGTGGGTCGCGAAGAAAGATAACAAGATCTATATCACCATCTGCAAGCATAGCGCCAATCTGCTGATCGCCGCCTAAAGGACCGCTTTTCATACGGTGAATGCTGAGAGCGGTCTCACCCATAATAAGCGTGCCGGTTGTACCGGTTGCAAAAAGCTGATGATTATTCAAAACCTCACGGTATTCCTTTGCCAATTCAATAATTTCGTCTTTTTTCTTATCGTGTGCAATTAAAGCTATTTTCATTTTTTTCTCTCCTGATTTTAATCGTTCATTTTATTTTTAACATATTTCTCCCGGAATTTCAACATTTTTTCATTCTCACCATAAAAAGGTTGTCTGCATAAACTGTAACGAGGTGAAAAATATGTCAACTTTTTGCTGTGATAATCGCAGAGAATGCTTAACGGTTGCAGTTATAGTCAGCCTTTTGGTGGGTGTTGTGACCGCCTTTTTAACCTTTGCCGCCGTTATTACCGTAACGCCTGCTTTTCTTTGGGTTGTGTTTGGTATTGCTGTAGGATTTTTGGCGCTTAGCCTTTATTCAGCCGCCATAATTCAGGGAACTGCCGTTTGCAGAGGTTTATGTAACATTTTAACCGGCTTGCTTGCAGGTGTATTGGGAACGGTTTTACTGGCGCTTGTGCTTTTGGCAATCAGCTTTGCTGCAACAAGTGTCATTGGGGCAATTTTAGTAGGTCTTTTACTGTTTTTCTTTGCTTTGGTGCTGACCACTGCCGCCTGCCTTGTAAGATGTATTCTAAACTGCAGAGATTAATTCTGAAGCTCCGTCACAAAAGGCGGAGCTTTTATAATAAAAAAATTTTTTATTACTACATATTTCTATCATTTTTTCATATTCGGTGTCATATAATCTAATGAAGAAAGAACGGCGGCAATGCCGAATAAAAGAAAGGTGACAAAATATGAATGGTTTTTATCCTGAAGGATGGTTTGCAGAAAAACAAAAAACAAGGGAATTTACGCCCGCCCTCCTTGCCGAGGCTATGGGGGACGGAAAAGTGCTTGAAGCAACGGTAATTATGTGCGATGCGGCACATAATCTTGTGGTGGAGCTTGGCTGTATGAAAGGGATTATCCCGAGAAACGAAGGGGCGCTCGGAATACGTGACGGAAAAACACGCGATATAGCGCTTATTTCACGTGTGGGAAAAACCGTTTGCTTTGTGGTCGATTCGATTTTAAACGATGAAAACGGAAAAAGCTATGCCCTGCTGTCCAGACGGCGTGCGCAGGAGCTTTGTCTTTCATATATAACACAAAACAAGCAAAACGGCGATGTTATTAATGCAAAGGTTACACATCTCGAATCCTTTGGCGCTTTTTGCGACGTCGGTTGCGGGAATATTGCACTTTTGCCTATTGATACAATATCTGTTTCAAGAATTTCTCACCCAAGGGACCGCTTTTATGTGGACGAAAATATAAGGGTTGCGATTAAAAATATTGCCCCTGACGGCAAAATCACGCTTTCTCATAAGGAACTTTTGGGCACTTGGGAGGAAAATGCCGCCGAATTTGCCGCAGGCCAAACGGTTACGGGGGTTATAAGGAGTATTGAAAATTACGGCGTTTTTGTTGAGATTACACCTAATCTTGCAGGCCTTGCAGAGCCGAGAGAAAATGTTAGAGTGGGTCAGCAGGCAAGCGTTTATATTAAAAGCATTATAAAAGAAAAAATGAAGATCAAACTTATTATTATTGACAGCTTTGACAACGGTTATTCGCCCGAAATAAAATATTTTTTTGACGGCGATCATATTGAAAATTGGGATTATTCGCCCAAAGAGAGCGAAAAAAGGATTTCAACCAAATTTTGCGGATAAAACAGCGGTCGCTAAAGCTTATTTGCTTTAGCGTCCGTTTCTTTGCGTTTTAAAACTGTTTTTCCCAAAGCTTTTTTACTTTGAGTAAGGTTTCATCAATCTCGGCTTCCTGCTTACCGTCGGGAATTTCACGTTCAATAATAAAGGGGCCTTTAAAACCGTTTTTATAAAGAAGCTCAAAAATTCTCGGAAAATCTGCAAAGCCCGTACCAAAATCAACCTCTTTGCCGAGCTGGTCGGGGGTGCAGGGAGGCAAACCGTCCTTTAAATGCACGCTCTTAATGTAGGGGGCTATGGTATAAATCGCATCAACCGGATTACCGTAGCCGTACATTATGATATTGGCGGTGTCAAGATTTGCAAAAATATTGCCTGTATCGGCATCCTTTATAAGCCTTAAAAGTGTTACGGGGCTTTCGCCGCCTGTTTCAAGCAGTAAATTCAAACCCTTTTCTTTGCAAGAGAGGGCAAAGCCACGCACAAGCTTAAGCATTGTTTTATAATCCTCGGAATAAGGGTTGTTGGCAACAAAGCCTGCATGAATAAGGATGTTTTTGATGCCTGCATTTTTGCAAAATAGAGCGGCTTGCTCGAGATAAAGCAATCTTTCACTTCCGTATTTTTCACTGTTTATACCTGCGTCAAGATAGTCGGTTGAAAGGTTCCATTTTGTAAAGCTGTCCCTAAAGCCTGCAAAAAGGGCAGAGATTTCAATATCTGCTTTCTTTGCCGCATCGGCAATAATAAGAGCAGCCTTTTCGGTATAAGTTTCGGGCTTGTATACTAAATGGCAACAGTCAAATCCACGGTCTTTAAGAGATTTGAAGGACTCGGGAGCAAGTGTGATATCATTTAACCGCAAGAAAGTACCGTATTTCATTTTGCTCCCTCCACCGCAATAAAGGTTTGTGGGTTTTCCATTGCTTTTATCATAGCCGAACGTATAGCAATACATTCAAGGGTGTTTTCTGTGGGTATCGGCGCTATACCGGTATCAAAGAAATCCAGCAAAGCGCGTGAAAAATTCTTCCAAAAATCGTCCTGAAATTTAACCTGACGGCATTTACCGTCTATTTCAGGGAAGCAGGCAAACGCCGCCCAAGTGCCAACATATTGGTTAAGCCAAGCCGTTCTGTCGCCGTAGTCAACCTCAAACATAAGGGTGGAGGAATTGTTTGTACATTTTACTGCTTTGGCACCGTTACCCATAAAGGTATTCATAAGCTCAATAAGATGAATACAGTACATCTGGAAAGAGTTTCCGCTCATAACCGTAACCCCTTCGCAGGCTGCTTCTTCGCCCTTTAGATAGGGCAATACCGAGCTTTCAAACCTTGTGGCCGAACTTGACCAAAAGTTTGTACCGCACGCCTTGCCGTAATCGATAATACGCTTTGCGGTTTGGTAGTCGGGTGCAAAGGTTTTGTCAACGTAAACAGGCTTCCCGCTTTGAAAGGGAATTTTGCAAAGCTCCTCGTGAAGCTGGGGATGATTTGGCGCTAAAATCATTATAACGTCAACCGCATCGCAAACCTCTTCTATAGTCTTACATTCCGTAGCGCCTGTTTTTTCACACCACTGTGCGGTAGTTTCGTTGGTGGTGGGGCTGAGGTCAAGCGTGGCGTAAATATGGGTTATAACATATTCCTCACGACCTTCCTCCTCGGCTATTTCGCGGAAAAGCTTATAATATGTATTAGTGTGAAAATTACTTATATAGTAGTCTAGAATACCGATTTTCTTCATCTTGGATAACTCCTTGTTTTAAAAAGCGGCATACTGTAAGGGTATGCCGCTTTTGTTTTAAATTGCAATTAAATGGCAACCGTGCTGTTATTTCTTGCTGATTCAAATGCCGCCATCATAACCTTCATAGATTTTCTTACCTGATTATGAGTAACAATAGGTTCTGCCTTGCCTTCCATTACTGCGATTACATTTTCATAGTAATCCTCCCAGCGAGGCATTTTCTCGGGTTCGGGTAGGGGCAATTCGGTGATTTCCTGCTTGGGTCTTGGCCACATTGTTCTTGAAAGACCGTTAGGTGTGTAAACGCAACCCTGCTCCCAGTCAACCTCTTTGATATTAGCCTTAATAACCTTACCCTCTTTGCCGAACCATTTATAAATGGTAGCTGTGCCGTCATCACCCGAGAGGTGCCAGCGAGGCTCGTCGATATAGCACCAAAGGTCGGCTATAATCTGCGCTCTTACACCGTTTTCAAAGGTGATATTTACGCGGCAAACATCATCAACCTTAGGGTAACGAACGCTTTGAAGTTGAGCCGAAACGTATTTAGGCTCACTGTCTATAAGACAAAGCACCTGGTCTATAAGATGAATACCCCAATCGTAAAGTGTGCCGCCGCCTGCCTCGTATGTGCTGCGCCAACCGCCCGAGCTTCCGCGGTTACTGTAAAGACGGGAATCAAGGAAGAACAGTTTGCCTAGCATATCGCGGTCAATAATTTCTTTCATTTTAGCATAGTCGCTGTCGAAACGGCGATTCTGATGAACGGTATAAAGCTTGCCCGTTTTTTCGCTTACTGCGATAACTTCTTCGAGTTCCTCACAGTCCATACAAGCGGGCTTTTCGCAAACAACGTGCTTGCCCGATTCCATAGCAAGAATAGAATAATATTTATGGAAATTGTTGGGTGTTGCAATGATTACAAGCCCTATTTCGGATGCCAACAGCTCCTCTACGCTCTCAAATACTTTAAGACCGTTTTCTTTAGCTTTCTCGCATTTTTCGGGGTCAATATCGTAAATGCCGATAACCTCAAGACCCTCAATTCTTGAATTTATGTTTTCTGCGTGCCACGAGCCCATAGAACCGTAGCCTATAACGGCTGCCTTATATGTCATTTTAAACACCTCAATATTAAAGAACTTCTTCAAGCTTTACATAGCGATGCTCTCTGCCTGCTATCTCTGCGGCATCAAGTATGTACTGTGCCTTAAGACCGTCAGAAACGGTGGTGGTATATTTATCGCTCTTGCCGTTAAGCAAATCAATAAAGGACTTGCACTGACGGAGAAGCTTGGGGTCACCGTAGCTTTCGGGCAAGGGGCGAACCTCTTTTATACCGCTTGTGGTACGGATTGTGATATTAGAGCCCTCGCTCTCGTTAAAGCGGAGATAACCGTCCTTACCGTAAATTTCAACCTCGGTAAGAGCAGCGCAGGTAGCGCAACCGCGTGAAAGGGTAACGTTTGCACTTGAGCCGTTTTTAAGGTCTATAATAATGTTTGCCCAGTCATCGGTGGTAACGTCTGCCCACTCGTCTGAATCAAGTCTTTGACGGCTTTTAACGAATGTGCCGTAGTTTGCTTGAAGACCCTGAACATCTGTGCCGAGCCAGTTGAGAAGGTCAAGCATGTGCGAGCCCAAGTCACAAAGCACGCCTGTACCTGCTTTTTCTTTCTCAAAACGCCATTCAAGTCTTCTGCCTTTCCAAAGAGCCGAGTCCTTGATACATTTAATAAAGATGTGGTGAATTTCACCTACGGTACCCTCGTCAACAAGGTCCTTGAGGAAACGGAGAGTTGCTCTGTGTCTCCAGGTAAAGCAGATAAATACGGGAAGACCCTTTTCCTTACCCAAAGCCTCAACCTCTTTAACTTCTTCAACATTTATACCTGCAGGCTTTTCCATACTAACGCCAAGTCCTGCATTAAGGGCATATTTTGCGATTTCGCAGTGCAAATAGTTGGGAGTACAAATATCAACAGCATCACAAAGGCCGCTGTCAATAAGTGCCTTATAATCGGTGAACATAGCTTCATCAGAAAGACCGGTTTTAGCCTTTGCGTTTTCGATTGCTTTGGGGTTAATATCACAAACTGCGGTGATTTCACACTCGTCAGCAATTGTTAAATAGTTGGGATAGTGAACATCTCTTGCTATCCAACCAAAGCCTATGATACCAATTCTTTTTTTCATAATATATTCCTCCTAGAATATTTTTTAAAAAATTTATAAAGCAGGATTGTATTTTTATCCTGTATTTGATAAAATAACAATGCAAAATATGTTAAATGGGCGGTGATAAAGTGAATAACGCTTTATCTGAAAGGGAACAAAAATATTATCTCGCGGCATTTAAGGCAGGGACAAAGGAAAAGCTTTTTTGCCATAACGGATTAAATCTTTATCAATTTGTTGATGTTCACTGCAAAGCCACCGATGAAATTAATGCCCCGCACGAGCAACAGTGTAATGAAATTACCTTTGTTTACAGCGGTCAGGGAGAAATTGTGCATAACGGTTTGAGAATGCCTATAAAAAGCGGTCAGATACACCTTTGCTTTAAAGGTGATTTGCACCAGGTTATACCTTCAAAGACTGCGCCGTTAAGATTTTATTGCCTGGGCTTTACACTTGAAGAGCAGAACCCCATTTCGGTTTTATTGAGCCGCACACACCAAAAGCTGGAGGCAGACAAAAGCTGTGTGGTGGGAGAGTTTTCCGACCTTTTATCCGCTTTTGCGGATGTCCTTACTGCCTTTTACGAAAAGGAGCGGGACGAGGTATCAATTGCCGTGGCGCTCAATGCACTTAATTACATAATTGCAACAGTGTGTAATCGGTTTTTAGAAAATTCAAGCGGCGGCACCAGCAACATAACAACAAGTGACAGCTTGCTTTTTTATATGGTGAGCTATCTTAAAAACAATGTTTATAAAATTGACGCTCTAAAGCAGCTTTCGGGTGACACCGGCTACAGCTATTCTTATCTGTCACATCTTTTTTCCAAAAAAATGGGAGGCAGTCTTAAAAGCTTTTTTGCGGCGCTCAGAATGAACGCGGCAACCGAGCTTCTGCGCAAAAAAAGTGTTACCGAGGTTTCGGAGATTTTGGGCTATTCTTCAATACACGCCTTTACAAGGGCATATAAAAACCTCTGCGGTGAAACGCCCGTAACTGCAAAAGAAAAGTTAAACAAGAACAGCGTTTCAAAGTATTTGTAGCGATTATATTTATACTACAACTACATTATATATATGATTTTATGTTTTGTATTTCACTTAACAAGTCGAGTTATTTAACATTTCTGGCTTAGGTTGATGCAAGTCAAACCCATTACGGTTTCGCTCGTCAGTCTAAACTCAAGTTGTTTAATAACAAATATGTATTTAAATTGTTGATATTTGGAAATCTTTTCAGTATAATATAAAATAGATATGTCTTTACAATAATTAGGGGGCATTTGTTTTGGATTGTAAAAAGTTTTTTGAACAAATAAACGGTAAAAAGGTGGCTATGTGCGGAATAGGAGTAAGCCATACCCAGCTGATTTTAGATTTTTTGTCTAAAGGTGCAACGGTTTATGCCTGCGATCGCCGCAGCCGCGAACAGATAGGTGATATTGCCGACACACTTGAAAAAGCAGGTGCAGAGCTTTGCTTGGGTGACGGTTATCTTGATAATTTAGAGGTTGATATAATTTTCCGTACGCCGGGCATGAATTTTTATTTGCCCGAGCTTGAGGCGGCACGCAAAAAGGGTATTGCGGTTACAAGCGAGATGGAGGTTTTCTTTGACCTTTGCCCCGCAACCGTTTTTGCGGTAACCGGCTCGGACGGTAAAACCACAACCACAACCCTTATTGCCAAAATGCTTGAGGCAGAGGGTAAAAAGGTATTTGTTGGCGGCAACATAGGAAACCCGTTGCTTCCCGAAATTGAAAATATCAGCGCTGATGATTTTGTTGTTGTGGAGCTTTCTTCCTTCCAGCTTATTTCAATGCGTAAGAGTCCTGATGTTGCGGTTGTGACAAATGTTGCGCCCAATCATCTTGATGTGCATAAGGATATGGATGAATATGTTGAAGCCAAAAAGAACGTTATTCTTCACCAAAACGCATTTTCCAGAACCGTTCTTAACCGTGATAATGAAATCACCGAGGGCTTCCGCCAGTTTGTAAGAGGACAGTCATTGGGCTTTAGTATGGAGCGGCAGGTTAGAAACGGTGCTTGGCTTGATAATGACGGGTATCTTCATATGGCATACAGGGGAATGGACGTTCCGATTATGCACAGAAGTGAGATTGCAATAATAGGTGACCACAATGTGGCAAACTACCTCACAGCAATTACCGCAGTTTGGGGATATGTCGGTGTTGACAGCATCAAAAAGGTTGCACGTGAATTTGGCGGGGTTGAGCACAGAATTGAGTTTGTGCGTGAGGCCTACGGCGTAAAGTATTATAACGATTCTATTGCATCAAGCCCTACAAGAACAATAGCAGGACTTAAGGCGTTTGACAAAAAGGTTCATCTTATTGCAGGCGGGTATGATAAGCACATTCCGTTTGAGCCGATGGTGCCTTATGTTATTGACAAGGTTGAAAAGCTTTATCTTTGCGGTGATACTGCCGAAAAAATTGAAAAGGCAGTTTTAGAGGATAAAAACTATAACGGTAACCCTGAAATAATAAGGGTTAAGGATATTGCCGAGGCTGTGGAAAAAGCAAAGCAAAACACAAAGGCGGGCGATGTTGTAACACTCAGCCCTGCTTGCGCCAGCTTTGACGCTTTTCCCAATTTTGCGGCAAGAGGAAATTATTTTAAGGAATTGGTAAATAAGCTTTGATAAATATTAAGGAAACACTTTTTGCGTTAAGCACAGCCGATGCGGCAGGATGTATTACCGATGCCGCAGATTTGGCGTTTGATATGTTGTCGGAATATTGTGAAACCGAAAAAACCCATAATTTAACGGTTATGGGTTTTTTAAAGGGTGAGGCAGATTATACGCTGATGCTTGACGCTCATATAGACCAAATTTCAATGACGGTAACTAATGTTGACGAGAAGGGCTTCCTAACCGTTTCGGCGGCAGGCGGAATTGATTTAAGAGCCTTGCCGACACGCAGAGTAACCGTTTACGGAAAAGAAAAAATAACTGCCGTTTTTTGTGGCACGCCGCCCCACCTTTCCAAAGGGGATGCCGAGTATAAGGATATAGCAGACCTTAAGCTTGACACCTGCCTTGGTGAAAAAGCAAAGGACATAGTCTCAATTGGCGATGTTGTCACCTTTAGCACAAAGCCGTCGGTTTTAAACGGTACGGTTGTTACAGGCAAAAGCTTTGATGACCGCGCGGCGGTTGCCTGCTTGATTGAGGTTGCAAAACGCCTTTGCGGTAAAAAACTGCCCTTTAACGTTGCTTTTGTTTTGAGTGACGGTGAGGAGCTGGGGCTGAGGGGTGCGCGTCCTGCGGCATTTAAGGTTGACCCCAATGAGGCGATTGTGGTTGACGTCAGCTTTGGTGACGGTGTCGGTATTTCTGAAGAGGAATGCGGCAGATTAGGTAAAGGCGGTATGGTAGGCATTTCACCGATGCTTGACCGCAAAATGAGCAACAAATTGATACGCCTTGCAGAAGAGAAGGGAATACCCTGTCAGACGGAGGTTATGGGAAGAAGCACCGGCACTAATGCCGATGTTGTTTCGGTATCAAAGGAGGGCGTAAAAACAGTAACGCTTTCCATACCACTTCGAAATATGCACACCGACTGCGAGATGGTTGACCTTAACGACCTTGAAAACGTTTGCAGTCTTATTTGCGAATATGTTCTTGGCGGAGGTGTTATGAATGCTTGAATTGCTTAAAAGGCTTTGTGAAGCCGACGGCACCTCGGGTGATGAGAGTTTTGTGCGTGACCTTATAATATCGCAAATTGACGGATTTTGTGAATGGCGAATCGATAATTTGGGTAATATAATCGCTTTTAAAAAGGGTAAAAAACAGGCACCGTACCGCCTTATGATAGATGCTCACATGGATGAAGTTGGGCTTATAATCACAAGCGTTACGTCGGACGGTTTTTTAAAATTTAAAACGGTTGGCGGTATCGACACTGCGGCGCTTATGTTCCGCAAAGTAAAAATCAACGATATATACGGCGTGATTTCGGGCAAACCGATACATCTTATAAGTGCCGAGGAGGGCAAAAAGCTCCCAAAAGAGGACACCTTATATATAGATATAGGCGTTTCGAGCAAGCAAGAGGCTTTAAAGCTTGTCTCTTTGGGTGACAGTGCGGTTATCTGCGGCGATCCAGAGGAGGTTGGCGATAAGCTTATTTCAAAGGCTCTTGATGACCGTGTTGGTTGCGCTGTGCTTATTGACCTTATAAGAAGTGACAGTGAGTACGATTTTTATGCCAGCTTTTCTGTTCAAGAGGAGGTAGGGCTTCGGGGAGCCAAAACAGCGGCTTTTGGCATAAACCCCAAATATGCTATTGTTTTGGAGGCAACCACCGCGGCAGATATTGCAGGTGTTGCAGAGGAAAACAGCGTTTGCAATTTGGGTGGCGGCGTTGCGGTTTCTTTTATGGATAAAGCAACGGTTTATGACCGCGGATTATATAAAGCGGCGCTTGAAAGCGGAATAAAATGTCAACCCAAAAAAGCGGTTGCAGGCGGCAACAATGCGGGAGCGGTTCACCTTTCCCGTGAGGGTGTAAGAACAATAGCGCTTTCTGTTCCCTGCAGATATATTCACTCGTCATCCTCGGTAGCTGACAAAAATGATATTGAGGCGTTAAGAAGCCTTGCGGAATATATGAAAAATTATATTCTCGGCGGTAAGGCAGAATGATTAAGCTTTGTGATACCTTGCCAAAATTAGAGGCAGACAGTGCCGAGCTTATAAAAATCAACTGTCTTTATGATGCTTATAAGAATGATGATAAGGTTATGTTTTGGGTGCAGGATAGCGATAAGGCGCTTATTTCTATGACCGATGGCAATATGATAATTTTCAATAACGGCGCTGATACCGAGGAGCTTAAGGAATTTGCGGATGTGCTGTCACCGGCCTGCGTTTTCAGTGATTATGATACACTGTGCGCCATTGACAGAAGACCTAAAGAACGTATTAATATAATGTATCGGTATTGCGATATTGCGGATACCGTGCAGGGGGACAGTGTTTCAAGTAAAGAAATTTATGATTTGCTTGATGTGGACGGGCTGTCGCTTCCCGAATATCCTTTCTTTGCTGTGGACTACTGCCGCAGACTCAATCACGGAGGCGCCGATTATTTTGCGTTAAAGGAAAAATGCGCAGTAATTACCTTTAAAAGCGGAAATTATGCAATTATAAACGGAATTGCGGCAAGGGTAAAGGGATACGGCAGTGTGGCGCTTCGGGCGGCTCTTGCAAAAAATTACGGTAAAAGGCTTTTTGTTTGCTGTAGAGACAAGGTAAAGGAATTTTATTTAAAAAATGGATTTACACCGTTTTATTACGGTGGTTATTGGGTGAAAAACGAAAGATGAATGTAACAAATTTTTTTAGTATTGATGAAAAACTTCTTGAATTTGATAAAAAAGCCTTGGAAAAGTCAAGCGAGCAGTTTTCAAAAATAGAGGATATTACCGAATATAATCAGCTTAAGGTGCTTTCGGCGTTTATTAAAAACGGTGTCAGCGAATCCTACTTCACAGCCTCTACGGGTTATGGCTACGATGACAGGGGCAGAGAAATTTTAGAACGTGTTATGGCGGATTGTATGGGAGCGGAGGACGCCCTTATGCGTCATAACTTTGTTTCAGGCACGCATACTTTAACTGTTGCGCTTTTTGGAATGCTTCGTCCGGGGGATACGGTAATTTCAATTACAGGAAGACCCTATGACACCATAACCGGTGTTTTTGGCATAGACGCCGTGACCGACGGCTCTTTAAGAGATTTCGGCGTTAATTACGGTCAGGTAGATTTAAAGGCGGACGGCACACCCGATATTGAGGGAATTAAAGCAGTGCTTGCAAAGGAACGCCCTAAAATGGCATATATTCAGCGCTCTCGCGGATACAGTACCAGACCCAGCCTTAGAATCAGTGAGATTGAGGAGCTTGTAAAGGCGGTGCGTGAGGTGTCGCCCGAAAGCATAATTATGGTAGACAACTGTTACGGTGAATTTGTTGAAAAAAGAGAACCGTGTGATGTCGGCGCAGATATAGTTGCAGGCTCACTGATAAAAAATCCCGGTGGTGGAATAGCCCCCACAGGTGGATATATTGCAGGCAAAAAAGCTTTGGTTGAGCAGTGCGCCAACCGTCTTACCTGTCCCGGCGTCGGAAAAGAGGTAGGCGCTACCTTGGGGCACAGTCGTGAGCTTTATATGGGACTTTTTTCAGCACCGCATGTTGTGGGTGAGGCGGTTAAAACCGCGGTTTATACTGCGGCGCTCTTTGAACTGCTCGGCTTTGAGGTCGCTCCTGCAAGCGGTGATGTGCGTGGCGATATTGTTCAGTGCGTTATTTTAGGCTCTGCAGAGGGCTTGGTGGCGTTCTGCCAGGGAATGCAGTCTGGCGCTCCGGTCGATTCTTTTGTTGTGCCCGAGCCTTGGGATATGCCCGGCTATACAGATCCTGTAATAATGGCGGCAGGCGCATTTACTTTAGGCGCCTCTATTGAGCTTTCGGCAGACGGTCCGTTAAGAGAGCCGTATGCCGCATGGATGCAAGGCGGCATTAATTTTCACAGCGCAAAAGCAGGCGTGCTTTTAGCGGCACAGAAAATGTATGAGAAAAACGCAATAAAATTTTAATTGGAGAAAGCTATGAGACAGATTTTTGCGGGCGAGGTTTATGAAATACTCCCCCTTACAAACGGCATACTGTTTTCCTATCGCAAGGAAATTGTGGATGACAGCGTGCTGGTTGCTTATAAAATGATTTCGTTTGATAACAACCGTTTCACAGACGTTGCAAAGAATATTTATATGATAACCAAGTTCGGCAACAACTATAAGGCAATATCGGCATATTGCGAAAACTATATAACGGTTAAGTCTTTAGTGCTTCCAAACGGCAAGGTGTTTCTTTTGGAGCCCGATGGCAGCGCCGCACTGCTGAATAATGACGGAGCTCCGGTTTGGACGGGAAGCCTTGTCTACCGAACCGCCGCCCCAAGTGATATAGTGCTATTTGATAATGCACTTTGGGCAAGCTATGCCGATGCAAATATAATGCTTCGTTACAATCTTTCAACCATGAGAGAGGAATTGCGTATCGGCGGCAGTAAGTCACCTTTTGACAAGCCCCGCAATCTTTTTGTTGAGGGCGACAAGGTTATGGTGAGTAATCAAGGCTCTAAAAATATTGTTCAAATTGATTTAAAAACCTACAGCGTTTTTGAATTTGAAAGCTTTGAAGAACCGGTTTATCAGTATGTGAGCGTGGCGGACAATAGATTTGTTGTTTTGGAATCGGGGTTATACCTTATATAATATATAATAAAAACGGAGGGCGAGCGCTCTCCGTTTTTAGTTGCAAGGTATCCGAATGTGAAGTTTTGTATAGATTGCTATAAGAAAAATATGAGGATTGGTCACAGCTTTTTTCGGATAGGAAAGTAAAGAAGAATGTTCGGTGTGTAAAAGAGTAGAGTATTTGGTTTTGAAAGATTGTTTTGTGGTGAGAGGAAATGCTGTTTTTTTAAAAGGAAAACAACGAAAAATGTGGTTTGAAACATAGGAAAAACCCAATATATTGTGGCTCAAAAAAAGTTTAAAAAATTTTTAAAAAAAGTGTTGACAAACGGGGATTGATGTGGTAATATAATCGAGCGCCCTAAAGAGAGAAGTCGGATCGTAGCCATGTCGTACTGTGAGCCAAGGAGTTGAGGCAGTTGATTGTCTTCCTAAGACCGCTTGGCCTC
>JAZQKT010000068.1:0-4362 GCA_045542295.1 Acutalibacteraceae bacterium | reverse complement strand
CAATTTTAGTTCTGCCGCAGGTTGGGCAGGAAACAATCTGCACGCCCTTTTCAAGACCAATTGACTTTAATATATCGTGGCCTGCGTAAACCTCTTTTTCGGGGTCATCGGTAAGCGACACGCGAATGGTATCTCCGATAGAGTCGCAAAGCAGCGAGCCTATTCCAACAGATGATTTAATAAGACCCATACGGGCACTTCCTGCTTCGGTTACGCCAAGGTGCAAGGGATAATTACATTTACTTGAAATTTCCCTATAGGCCTCAATTGTTTTTCTTACATCGGAGGATTTAATGGAAATTACAATATCATCAAAATCAAACTGTTCAAGCATTTTTGCTTGAGTAATTGCGCTTTCACAAAGAGCCGACGCTGTAACCGCACCATATTTTTTAAGGATTTCCTTATCAAGCGAGCCGGAATTTACGCCGATTCTAATGGGTATATTCTTTTCTCTACAAGCTATGGCAACAGCCTTTACCCTATCGCTACTACCGATATTTCCAGGGTTAATTCGGATTTTATCTACACCTGCGGCAACACATTCAAGCGCTATTTTATAATCGAAGTGTATATCGGCCACAAGCGGAATGCTAATTTTCTCTTTAATTTTTTCTATGAGCTGCACAGCCGCCATATCCGGAACCGAAACCCTTACAATATCGCAGCCTGCCTTCTCAAGTCTTACAGCCTGATTTACGTTACCCTCTATGTTGTTACTAATAATATTAAGCATAGACTGAACGGCAATAGGATTTTGACCGCCGATTATTTTATTTCCGATTTTAACTTCTTTTGACTTTCTCATAGTGTTTCTCCAAAATTAAAATATAGAGATTATGTCTTTAACCGCCACAAAAATCATCAGCGCATACAAAAGCACCATACTTGCTGCGATAAGCGCATATTCTATCTTACCATTTAAAGGTTTTCTGAAAATGCCTTCATATGCTAAAAGCACTATTCTGCCGCCGTCAAGGGCAGGAATTGGGAGTAAATTCATAACTCCTATATTAACGGAAAGCATTGCGGCAAGTCTTAAAATAGTTTCAAACCCGTATTTTGATGCCTCACCCACTACCTGGCCGACCTTTATAATTCCGCCAAGTCCGTCAATTCCGACTCTACCGGTTAACAAATCAAGTAGCCCCAAAACGGTTGTTCTTATATACGACACAGCCTCAAAAAAACCGTGCTTTAAAACGTTAAAAAAGGTTTTATTTTCCGGCTCGACATAAAAAGAGGAAACATCCTGTTCATTACCGTCTGCACCCTTCATTCTGACAAACGGTTTAACATTTTTTAAGGTAACCTCTTTTCCGTCACGAAGGACTTTAAAATCGGTTTCAAGCTCAATTAGCTGGGTTTTTCCAGTAGGATCACTTCTGCTTATACCGAAGGAAATATCTTCGCCTACAAGAACATTGTAGCCCGAAACGGCAAGGATTTTATCTCCAACCTCAAGCTTCGATCCATCATAAACCTGCGAAACTGTTGTGCTTGTAAGATATGGAGAACCAGAGGTTGCCACAACAATTACGGCGATAACAATTCCCAAAACCATATTCATAAATACGCCTGCGGCGCAGATTATTATCCTTTTCCAGACCTTTTGCTTTTTAAAGCCTCGGTCATCATCGCTATCCTCTTCCTCTCCCTCCATACTGACAAAACCGCCAATCGGGACAGCTCTTAAGTTATACTCGGTTTCCTTACCTTTAAATCCGCAAATTTTGGGACCCATTCCGAGCGCAAATTCATTTACCTTAACCTTAAATAGCTTCGCTGTTATAAAATGACCGAATTCGTGTACAAAAATGAGAGTACCAAATATCAAAACCGTAAGGAGTACGGTTACAATTAAATTCATAGAACATAGCCTTTCTTCAAAAATTATGCGAGTGCTTTTACCTTTACATATTCCCTGATTTCAGCGTCGGTATTCAGCACATCCTTCAAAGTATATTCACCCTCATAATTTTTATATTCCAAAGCAGAGCTTACAAGCTCGCCGATTTGTGCAAATTTAATTTTATCCTCTAAAAACATTTTAACCGCCTGCTCATTTGCACAGTTTACTGCGCAGGGGTAAAGTCCACCAAGGCTAATGGCCTTTTTACAAGCAGCAAGTGCCTCAAAGGTTTCATAATCGGGCTTGTAAAATGTCAAATTAGCATAATCAGTAAGCGAAAGACGAGGCGCCGGAGATTCGAGTCTATCCGGATATGTTATGGCATACTGAATGGGAATTTTCATATCAGGAGTACCGAGCTGGGCTAAAACCGCATTATCCTCAAGCTCGATAAGGGAATGTATTACGGACTCTCTATGCACAACTATTTCTATATCCTCTGCGCTTTTATTAAACAGCCATACAGCCTCAATAAGCTCGGCACCTTTATTCATAAGCGTTGCCGAGTCAATGGTAATTTTAGCACCCATATCCCAATTAGGGTGCTTTAATGCTTGCTCCTTGGTTACTGTTTTAAGCTTTTCTTTATCAAAGCCAAAAAACGGACCGCCCGAGGCTGTCAAGATAATTTTCTTTACTTCGCTCTGTTTACACGCCTGCATACACTGAAAGATTGCAGAGTGCTCACTATCTACCGGAAGAATTTTAACGCCTGAATTTTTAGCGGCGTTCATTACGAGACTACCGCCTGTTACAAGCGATTCCTTATTAGCCAGCGCAACATCCTTTTTAGCCTCAATTGCGCTTAAGGTGGGAAGCAGACCTGCTATACCGACAATGCTGTTTACCACAACCTCGGCGCCGTCAACCATAGCGGCAGACTGCGTTCCCTCCGCGCCACAGCTAACCTTTATATTAGTATCGGAAAGAGCGAGCTTTAAATCGTTATACAAGGACTCATCCGCAACAGAAACAAGCGCAGGTTTAAACTCCCTTGCCTGCTGTTCCAGAAGTTTTATATTCTTATTAGCTGTAATGGCATAAACCTTTACATCGTGCATTCTTGCCACATCCAAGGTTTGAGTACCAATCGAGCCGGTTGAACCTAAAACCGATATAGATTTCATAAAGCTACTCCCCTATTTTAACTTGAGCCACCAACTGATAAACAATCGGTGGCCGCAATTTTTATAATGTTACTGTTAAGAATCTTGTTAGTATGTAAAGTGTAGGCGCGGTAAACAAAATACTGTCAAACCTATCCATTATTCCACCGTGACCGGGGATAACATTTCCGTAATCCTTTATACCAATCTGTCTTTTTATAACCGATGCGGTAAGGTCTCCTGCAGTACCTGCAAGGGCAATGACAAGCCCAATTACGCAAATAGCAAGATAGTTTATTTCTATTATACCGCCGAGAGATGAAATGATGTTCGAATAGACAAAAGCAAGCAAACAAAGCAGCAGTACATTTGAAACGAGACCGCCTATAAGTCCCTCGACCGTCTTTTTGGGGCTGATTTGAGGGGAAAGCTTATGTTTTCCCAAAAATCTACCGGTAAAATATGCTCCGGTATCAGCAAACCAAGCGCCGCCAAAGGCGATTAAAATATATAGGAGGCCGTTACTTTGAAAATCATTTCTGAAATAAACAAGTGTTAAAAACGAGAACGAAACAAAAAGCGTAGCGACAACAAAGAAGGCAATTTTTTCAAAGCCTATTTTACTATGATACTTTAGATTCAAAATCACGGTTGCCGTTAAAAACAAAACCGCAACCACACCCTCAAGCGCATACACGGAAGCGTACGGCATCAGCGCGGCAGTAAAGACACCCACATACATAAAGGGTTTGTGCTCCTTAAAACCGTCAGCCGAAAGCAGTTCAAATACCGCCACAGCAGAAAACACACAGATTGCCGCTTCTAAAATAAGCGTCTGAAAAAACACAAGCACTACAGCGAGAACTACCACACACAGTGCACCCGAAATTATTCTTTGTTTCATAGAAATTTGCCTCCCCGACAAAGGAACCTAGGCGCTGCCGTAACGACGGTTACGCTTTGAAAACTCCTCTATCGCTTCATCAATATGTTTTTTCTCAAAATCAGGCCAGAGAACATCGCAAAAATAAAGCTCACTATACGCCGACTGGAATGTAAGGAAATTAGAAAGCCTAAACTCACCGCCAGTTCTTATTATCAAATCAGGAAGCGGCTGACCGCTTGTATAAAGCGCATTTTCTATATCCTGGGCAGTTATATCTCCGGGCTCTATCTCTCCCTTTTTTACACGCTCGGCACAGATGCGAAAGGCGTTTGTAATTTCAGGAATACCGCCGTAATTTATGGCAATATTAAGCGTCATAGAATCATAGTTTTCGGAGGTTATTTCAGTATCATTCATAAGCTTAATAATATCCTCATCAAGCACGCTTCTATCCCCTA
>JAZQKT010000067.1:0-3205 GCA_045542295.1 Acutalibacteraceae bacterium | reverse complement strand
TTTTGTTGAATTTTTTGATTCTACTGTCGGTAGAGTGGCGTTTTTTCTCTACTGCACTATATTTTAACTGTAGAAAAATTTAGTACCCTAATAGAGTGACAGCGAGGATTTTTGGTAATATAATTATTATAGAAAAATTTTGGGAGGAAAAACACAATGCCAAGCTTTATAATTACTGCCGACAGCGGGTGCGACCTGTCGCTTGATGCCTGCAAGGCAAAAAATATAGTTCCCGTGTGTATGAAATACACAGTTGACGGTGAAGAATTTTTGGATTCCATGGACCACAGCAAAATAAAAGGCTTTTATGATACAATGCGCGAGGGAAAGATGCCCAAAACCGTTCAGCTCAATATGTATGATTTCATTTCGTTCTGGGAGCCCTTGCTTAAAGAGGGAAAAGACATTATCCACATTTGTATGTCGAGCGGAATTTCGGGCACCTATCAGAGCGCTCTTAATGCCGTAGCAGAGCTTAAAAAGAGCTATTCCGACAGAAAAATCGAGGTTGTTGACACCCGCATGACCTCTGCAGGAAGCGGACTTATTGCAATTGAGTGCGCCCGTCTGCGCGATGAAGGAAAGAACTTTGAAGAGTGCCTTGAAAACGCACAGCACAACTCAAGGTGCGTTCATGCCTGCTTTACCACAGATGACATCACCTATCTACACCGTGGCGGAAGGGTAAGTAAAACTGGTATGATTTTATCAAAAGCCCTTCACATATTCCCTGTTATGCATGTGGACGGTGCAGGCGAGCTTAAGGTGTTTTCAAAATGCCGCGGAACTGCCGCCGCTTGGGAAACCGTTGCAAAGCACATTGAGGAAAATTGCATTGACCCTCAAAATCAGACACTTTATGTCTGCGATGCAGATAACCCGGCCGATATTAAAAAGTTTGCTGAAGCGATGCAGAAGCGTTTTGGTTTCAAGGATGTGTACTACTCCAAAATCGGCGCAATCATCGGCGCACACACCGGCCCTGGGCTATTAACCCTTTTCTTCCTCGGAAAAGAGCGCTGGGCTTAAAGCCGTATAAAACAAAACAAGCTAAAACAAAAGGAGCTTCCGCTTTGCGGAAGCTCCTTTTTTAGTTTACCTCGATGTCAATCTGTCATTCGGGGGGTTAAACTATTTAGAGATTTTCGGGGTTGTGGTAGTCGTAGCGCTCAAAGATTTGGGCAATTTTTTCCTCATCTGACTCAGGGACTTTGTAATATCTCATACCTTGGTTACCCTCAACATACAGCCAATAGTCATCATTTTCTGATTCGCGCAGGACATCCATAATATGCACCATAAACAGATTTTTTTCGTCTGTAGCATAAACCGGCACCGAATCATAGCCATTGGATGGGCCTTCCGACATATAGCCTTCATTAACTATTTTATTTGTAAGCTTTACATAGTCACGGCTGACTCGCTCAACTACCTCGCCGCTCTCGAGGCTAAATATAATGGTGCAATATTCGTCAAACCCGCTGTATTGTATAACATTTACGGCGTAATCATAAAGCTGTTTTTTTACATAGAGAATATCTGAATTATAAGCCTCTACAATACTGTCATTTTTTTCGCTATAGCGCATTGACTCTCCTAACGCTCCACCCAAAAGAAGCGGTACTTGGTCCTCTGTTATATGTCCGTATTCCTCAAGCGGATAGGTTGTAACATATTCGGGAACCACTTCGCTGAACAAAACGTATGTATTATCCTTAAAAACTATTTCATTTTTTTCGTCGCTTTTATACTCTGCTCTGACCTTTTTGATATCTCTTAACACCGAGCAGGAGCTAAAGGAAAGGCAGATTACAAACACAAGAACCAATGCTGTAATTTTTTTAAGTTTTTTCATAATCCTGTCCCCCCTATTCCAGATTGAGCTTATCGGTCATAATCTTTTTGTTTACGAAATAAAGTACTACTGAAAGTCCAAAGGTGAAAACCGTCGTGCTAATAATAACGGTGTGTGAAAGAGGTATAATGTTTGTTTGGATAAACTTGTAAAAAGCATCTGTATCCAATATGGCCGGAACAAACTGAAGTGCGAATGCAAATATTGTTCCGAGCAGTTGGGTTGCCATATAGTAAACAAAATACCAAACAAACGCCATTAAAACGCGGTTTTTGTTTGAAAGCTGTCCTATGCTTATGCAGGTATAATACACCATCAGCGAGAAAATATTACCTGCCACAATTCCTAAAATTACTTCTAAAACATACAAATAAATATGTGCGCCAAATTCCTTTGCCATCATATCAAACAAATAAGCTGTTGCCTTTACAAGCTCAATTATAAACTCACCGGAGCAGGCAATACACAAGGAAACAAGTGCCACAACAACCGACAGCGAAACCACCGCAAAGGCGGCTGTAAGCTTTATCATAATATGATTGCTAACTGTTACAGGCAGAGTAAAGGTCAAATATCCCTCGGCAGTATAAAGATTTTTGTAAAATCTTATAACAGCAAGTATGGTCATTATGATAATCGAGGCGATAATTACAAGGGCATACACTGTCCAAGCAAAGCCGGTAACTACCGAAAATAACGGTCTTATATCTCCGAGAATATCGAGGTTAAAAAGGTCTGTAAGTCTTACGAAAACCGCTGTAACAAGCACTATAATCTCAATGGGAATAAACAGCTTGAGATAGTGCTTAAATTCGTGTTTAAATAATTTCTTTACCATCTGAAAGCCTCCCTAAAGGTCATATCTATGCTCTTGCCGCTTTCGGCGCGAATTTCGTCTGCACTTTTGTGCAGAACCAATCTTCCTGAATTTATAAAGATTACATCGTCAAGAATTTCCTCTATATCCGAAATAAGGTGGGTTGAAATAATAACAGCCGCTTCGGGGTTGTAGTTATTAATAATTGTTGAAATTATGTAATCTCTTGTGGCAGGGTCCACTCCTGCTATGGGCTCATCCAAAACATAGAGCTTTGCATTTCGACTCATAGTCAAAATGAGCGCAACCTTTTCCTTATTACCCTTTGAGAGGGTTTTAAGCTTTCTTTTTTTATCAACACCAAGGCGCGCGAGCATCTGCTCTGCAAGCTCTACCCTGAAATCCTCATAAAAGTCCGAAAAATATCCTATAATCTGCTCAACCGTCATGGAGCTTGTAAGATAGTTATTATCGGGTAGGTAGGAAACTATCTTTTTACTTTCCACTCCAATATCGTTGCCGCAAACCGACAG
>JAZQKT010000066.1:0-2893 GCA_045542295.1 Acutalibacteraceae bacterium | reverse complement strand
CGCCGCTTGGCCTCCGACTTCTCTTTCTGAGCAATTTCAAGTTTGGAAATAAAATCTTTTGTTCCTTGTGCGTATTGTGCTTCGTGTAAATTAGCACCTATCGAAGTAGCAGAACGAAGCAATTGATTTATTAAAACTGATTCCTTATGGTTTGTTTTCATATCACGGCAGAGTAAAACAACAGTTTTTGCAAATGCTTTTGCTTTATCTCTTAAAACACTATCAGCCATAGTAATCACCTCAAAATTTATTGTACCAAAAAGGAGAAAATCTTTCAAGTGATATTCCGACTTTGTCGGAGTGATATTATTGCTTTATGGCAATAGTGATATTGAAACCTCACGGTTTCAGTGTTATTTTATTCGCCCTAAACTGCCGAAGGCAATAACACTTGTCGCAAGACAAATATCACTGCGAAGCAATAGAACTCGCCGTGAGGCGAAAAAAACTGCGAGACTTCCTTATGGGAAGTCTCGCTATAGGGTGCGCGTTAAAGCTTTTTAGATTAGTTTGTGATTGTAAGCTCTGTGTCCTTATCGAAGAGGTGAATCTTGCCGGGCTCAAGCGCAATCTTAATCTTGTCAGCAGGCTTTGCTGTGTTTGTAGGAGCAACACGTGCGTTGATAGCCTGGCCTTCACAGTTCATGTAAAGGTAGGTTTCAGCACCCATAAGCTCGGTAACTTCAACATCAGCCTCAACAATACCATCCTTGTGGAGAGCAAGAAGATCTTCTTCGTTGTGTACATCTTCAGGACGGATACCCATAATAACTTCCTTATCAACATAAGCATCAAGGCAGTTATCCTTATTCTTGCTTGCAGGCAACTTAATTCTGTACTTAACACCTGCGCGGGTTTTGGTATCTTCAGAACCGAACTCTACATAGAAGTCACTGCCTTCTTTGAGAAGCTTTGACTCGATAAAGTTCATCTGGGGAGAACCGATAAAGCCTGCAACGAAGAGGTTGCAAGGATAGAGGTAAAGGTTTTGAGGAGTGTCAACCTGTTGGATAAGACCGCTCTTCATAACAACGATACGTGTACCCATTGTCATAGCCTCTGTCTGGTCATGGGTTACGTAGATAAATGTTGTTCCAAGTCTCTGATGGAGCTTTGAAATCTCGGTACGCATCTGTGCACGGAGCTTAGCATCCAAGTTAGAGAGAGGTTCGTCAAGAAGGAATACCTTAGGTTCACGAACGATAGCACGACCAAGTGCCACACGCTGACGCTGACCACCGGACAAAGCCTTCGGCTTACGCTCTAAAAGGTGTGAAATATCAAGAATGCGAGCAGCTTCCTCAACACGGCGCTTAATCTCATCCTTCGGAGTTTTACGAAGCTTAAGACCGAAAGCCATATTGTCGAATACTGTCATGTGGGGGTAAAGAGCATAGTTCTGGAAAACCATTGCTATGTCACGATCCTTAGGAGCAACATCGTTAACGAGACGATCGCCGATGTAAACTTCACCGTCAGAAATCTCTTCAAGACCTGCCACCATTCTGAGAGTTGTAGATTTACCACATCCGGAAGGACCAACAAGGATTATAAATTCCTTATCCTTGATTTCAAGATTGAAATCAGAAACAGCGGTTACACCGCCCGGATATCTTTTGTAAACATTGCGCAAAGATAAACTTGCCATTATTGCAGCCTCCTAAAAATTGCATATGAATGCTTTTAACGATAGTATTATATCAAAGGTTGAGAAAAATTGCTATACTAAATATGTCCAATGTTATAAATGATGTTTTGTAGAATTTGCATACTAATTAACAAAAATTTGCTCAAGTTGGGATTTCGACAGCTCTCGACACTCGCCATAAGGCAAATCTTTCGGCAAAGACAGGCTGCCCAACGCAGTGCGTTCAAGCTCGTTAACACCAAGCTCTACTGTGCCGAACATTCGCTTTATTTGGTGGTATTTACCTTCGCAAATTTTAATTTCAGCCACATTTTTTTCGAGTGCCTTTAAAAATGCGGGGCGGCATAAGGTTCCGTCAGCCAAAGTGATACCGTTTGAGAATTTTTGAATGATTTGGTCATTTATCTCACCGTCAAGCGTAACCTTGTAGGTTTTGTAAATACTGCTTTTAGGTGACAGCACTCGGTGTGCAAAATCACCGTCATCGGTTATGATGAGCAAGCCGGTAGTGTCTCGGTCAAGCCTGCCTACAGGAAACAGTCCGTTGCGCTTGAAGCAGTCCGGCACCAAATCAACCACAGTTTTCCGTTTTTTGTCTTCACTTGCGCTCAAAACCCCCTTTGGCTTATTAAGTAACAAATAAATATGTTCTTTATAGGTTAGAGCCTGTCCTCTGAACTCGATTGCATTTGTGTTGGGGTCTGCGGCGAAGGCGGGGTCGTGTATGGGTATACCGTCAACCGTCACCCTGCCGTAGCGGATAACCTTGCGTGCAATACTTCGCGACATATTGAATTGTGATGATATTATTTTATCAAGTCTTTGCGAATTCATACATTTTTACTTCGTTTCTTTGGAATTTAAATTATTTTAAAGGCTTCATTTCGCCGTTTACGCTGATTTGTGCAATATCTCCGCCTATAATTTTACCGTCTGCTACAATTATATGTACCTTGCGGTCATCCCCTGAAATTGAATAGGTATAAACAACCGCTTTTTCTCCCTTGTGAAGCGAAAGGTCAAAGCCGGCCTTTTTTTGCAGAGAATTATAATTCTTGTAAACATCGGAAAAGGTTTGGGGTATCATTATTTCTTTGGCGGTAACGTCGCTGTCATCGGGATCTATTCCAAGACTTTTTATATATTCCACCCTAATTGCATTGGTTGAGCCGTCAATAGCGCGGGCTTTGGCAGAAATAATTTGTCCTACGGTTAGAAAAGCAATTATAATAACAGCTAAAAAAA
>JAZQKT010000065.1:0-31593 GCA_045542295.1 Acutalibacteraceae bacterium | reverse complement strand
CCCCCAACCCCCCACCCGGAAAACCGAATTGGGGTGGGTATTTATAAAAAAAGAATCAACAGCTGACGCTTCTTTATTTTTCAATAGTGTCAGCTGTTAAGTTTTACTGAAAATAATCAGCGTATTATTTCTTTCAGAAGTTCAATTTTGTGTTTTGCTTCATCGGGTGTTAGCGGCAGCATATCTTTTTCGGAAATGATTTTTGTATCGATAAAATATTCCAAACACTCTTCCATTGCGCAACCGAATCTGTGGATATTGTTGATAAGATATTCCGCAAGCTCTTTCCCGTGGAGAAGATTTGACCTACCCAAGTTGTATTCAAGGCAAACATCAAACGATGGAAGCTGTTTCGCATAGTTATAAGCGGTCGTTTCGTCGCCTTTCGTGTAATATCTGTACATCAAGTCTCGTGTAACTTTCGCCTTGAGTGCGGTATTGTTGCTTATTTCAAGCAATTTCAAGTAGATAAGTATCGCTTCGTCAAGGTTTTCGGGGCGATTTTTTATTTCGCCTGTCAGTGCCCATGCAAGTTCGTACATGATTCCCTCATTTCCCGGGTATTGGACAAGGGCGGTTCTTGTGAGTGAGATCGCTTCGGCGTATTTCCCGTTTTTGTTCAATTCAGCAGCAGTTTCTCTGATGTCATCTGTCTTTTTAGTCATAAGTTCAGCTTCTATTCCTAAAAGTTCATCTGTTGTTACGCCGAAGAAATTTGCAATTATCGGCAGCAATGAAATATCTGGATATGAGGCGTTTGTCTCCCATTTGCTGACTGCTTGTGACGATACTCCGAAAAACTCAGCCATCTGTTCCTGTGTCAGGTCTCTCTTTTTGCGAAGTTCTTTCAGTTTGTTTCCTAAATTAAAGCTCATGTTTTGTCTCCTTTTGTTATTTCATTGAACCGGTTCTGATTATATTATAGCAAATAATTAGGCAACGTCCACATACAACTATTTTAATATTTTTCAACTGTAAGTTGATAGTGATATTCTGTGCTACGCACAGAGTGATATTATGCCTTGCGGCATAGTGATATTTTTACCGTTGGCAAAAGTGATATTATATTCGCCATTAACTGCCCGAAGGGCAATATCACTCGGCGTTAGCCGAATATCACTGCGAATCAATATAACTCGCCGCAGGCGAATATAACTGAAAAAACTCTTGTTCTTTCGAACAAGAGTTTTTTCTGGTGCCGATGACCGGACTTGAACCGGTACGATATTGCTACCGAGGGATTTTAAGTCCCTTGTGTCTGCCTATTCCACCACATCGGCGTATAAACTATAATATAATATTTTTAGTGTTTTGTCAAGTAATTTTTACACTTTTTAAAGGCTTTGGCATAAAAAAGCCAAAGCCTTTAAGTTTACTCTTATTTAAAAATTTTTCCGCCTATAATAACATTATCTATTTCCGTTTCGTCGCTTATAATAAGCAGGTCAGCATCATATCCAACCTCAATTTTGCCTTTTTTAACGCCGAGCATTTCGGCAGGGGTTGCGGTTGCCATTCTGACTGCATCGTCAAACGGGATCCCAAACTCAACAGCCTTTTTAACACAGAACCAAAGGGTTGATGAGCTGCCTGCAACCGTACCGTCAGTAAGCTTTGCGATATTATCCTTAAGCACAACCTTGAGTCCACCCGATTCATACTCGCCGTCGGGAAGTCCTGCCGGGCGGATACTGTCACTTATAATAGTCATTCTTTCGGGGCCAAAGGTTTTGTATGTTGCCCATACCACAGGTCTTAAAACATGGAAACCGTCACAAATAATCTGAACATAAATGTTTTTTTCTATTGCCGCACCAATGGGTCCGGGATTACGGTGATGCAAAGGCGGCATTGCATTATATGTGTGGGTAAGGCAGTTGGCGCCGTTTTCCATAGCCTCAAGTGCAGTCTCATAATCGCAAGCGCTATGCCCGATGCTTACCACACAATCCTTTGAAACCTCTTTTATAAACTCCATACTTCCCTCAAGCTCGGGAGCAATGGTAATAAGCTTTACATTTTTAAACATCTTAAAATCTTCTGCAGAGGGGTTTTTAATATGATCCTCATTTTGCGCACCCTTGTATTGTTTTGAAATATAGGGACCCTCAAAGTGGAAGCCTAAAATGTTTGCGCCCTCAAAATCGGTTTTGGCATCACAAACCCTCAAAAGGCTGTCATAATCCATTGTCATTGTAGTTGGGAGCCATGAGGTAGTGCCGTTTTCGGCATAAAAACGACACATTCTTTCAAAATCTGCATCCATTGTATCAAGCCCGATACAGCCGTGACTGTGGGTTTCAACAAGACCCGGTATTACACGTCTGCCCTTGGCATCAATACCCTCGCCCTCTATTGGTTTTTCAGTGATTTCGGTTATAACACCGTTTTCGCAAACAATATTCTTAAGTTTTCCGCCAATCAGCGCATTTTTGATTACCATAAAAAACACTTCCTACCTGCCAAAGAAATTATTAAAGAATTTTAAAAGTTGCCGGATGATAACACCCGGCAATTGATTAATTTTCGCTGAATATTACAGTAACATCGGGGTGAAGCTGCAAAATTGAAGCCGGAACTTCGGGTGTGATTGGGCCATAGAAAGCCTTTTCAAGGATTTCCTTTTTATTAGCACCGTTAGCTATAAGAAGCACCTTTTTAGCACCCATAATGCCGCCCATACCCATAGTAACAGCCTTGCGAGGAACATCGGCCTCACTTTCAAAGAAACGAGCATTAGCCTTAATTGTAGACTCATCAAGCTCAACCACATGGGTTTCCTTGGTAAAGCAGCTGTCGGGCTCATTAAAGCCGATATGACCGTCAAGTCCGATACCTAAAAGCTGTAAATCAATACCGCCGAAAGCCTCTATTCTCTCATCATAAGCCTTGCACTCTGCCTCTAAGTCTGCAGCCTTTCCGTTGGGAACAAAGGTCTTATCAAGGTTGATATTAATACTTTCAAAAAGATTTTTGTTCATAAAATAGCGGTAGCTTTGGTCACTTTCGCCGTCAAGTCCTGCATACTCGTCAAGATTGATTGAGGTTACAGCCGAAAAGTCCAAATCGCCCTTTTTGCAAAGCTCAATAAGCTTTTTATATGTACCAACGGGGCTTGAACCTGTAGCCAAACCTAAAACGCTGTTTTCCTTGCCTATTACCTGTGCAAATATGATATTTGCGGCAATTTGGCTCAATTTCTCATAGGAATCTGTCTTAATAAACTTCATAAAATCACCTTTTTTTAGGAATATTTATCCTTACGGATATTATAAGCATATCACAATAGAAAGAAAAAATATACCAACTTTTCCTTGAATTTCAAGCAATCAACGGTTGCCCTTAAAAACCAACGTAAAGTCCGTCGTCTGCCATCTTCTTGATAGCGTCAACCACCATTTGCTTGTCTTCCTTATAGGTAACACCGTACCATTTATCCTCGGCAATAAGCATTGTAACATTTTTAACATTAGTTTCAATAAGCTCTGAAATAGCACTGGGGATATAACATTCTGATTTGGGGACATTTATTTTTTCATCAAGGAATTTTTTGAAAAACTCTTCAAGATGTGCGAAAACATCGGGACGAAGACCCCAAAAATTCATTGAAACCAAGGTGTCGGGAGCTAACTCGTGCCAAGTCTCACCATCGTCCTCGGTATATTTACAGTCAGCAATTTTTGTGCGCTCCGTAACAGAGGTGAGCTTACCGTCAGCCACTTCACAAACTCCTCTTGAAACGTGACCGTTTTCGGTCAAAGTATTTGCAAGACGATAGCCAACCATACAGTAATCGTCGGTATCCTGCTTCAAAAACTCCGCAATTTTAACAAATGCGCCTCTACCGTAAAAATCATCAGCATTAATAACTGCAAAGGGCTCTTTAACTACATCGC
Organism: Acutalibacteraceae bacterium; assembly: GCA_045542295.1. GTDB lineage: Bacteria > Bacillota > Clostridia > Oscillospirales > Acutalibacteraceae > UBA737. Next base: position 27,697 of record JAZQKT010000065.1, on the reverse strand, counting down.
GGCAGGCTAAAATTGCCTGACACGTACCCCAAGGCTTTGTTCTGTCAGCAGGGGCAGTATATCCATTAGGCAAATCATTAATCTCTTGAAAAGCATATTCAACCTTAATGGGCATTTTTTTGATTCGTTCACCTACGATTGATTTGAAATCATCCTCAATTTCGTGCTTGATTACAAAAACAACCTTTGTGAAACCTGCATTAATAGCATCATAAACCGAAAAATCAAGTATGGCCTGGCCGCTGGGACCTACAGGCTCGATCTGCTTAAGACCGCCGAAACGACTGCCCATACCGGCAGCTAGAACAACTAATGTTATATCTTTAGCCATATATCGTTCCTCCTAATTATTTGTCCTTACAATACTGCTTAACTATATTCTTCATCTCATCCCAATGCTCTTCCATTTCAGCTACCAGCTTAAACTGGGTACGGCAACGGTCAAGATTATGCTCGGGATAATCGGTCTTGAAATATGTATCGCCCGAAAGATAATCGGCAAGGAAACGCATACCGCACTCGATTGTCATCATCTTTGAACCTTCGGGAAGGTACATAATCTCTTCGTTTGTGAGCTGTCCGCCCGAGCCTTCAAGGAATCCCTTTGCATAAACCTCAAAAAGATGAAGATCAAGTCTTACCTTTGAAAGGTCCTTCTCATCCTCTGCGGCAGTGCTTGCGCCAAAACGGATAGAATCGCCAAAATCCGTAACGGAGAAGCCGGGCATGATGGTATCAAGGTCAACCACACAAAGCGGCTTGTGCGTTTTTGCATCAAGCATAACGTTGTTGGATTTTGTGTCATTGTGGCTAACTCTGAGCGGCAAATTTCCTGCTTTGTTTGCATCTAAAAGAATGCTGTAGAAGCTCTCTCTTGACTTAACGAATTCAATTTCCTTGCTGACACCTGCAGCTCTGCCGCACTTATCCTCATTCACAGCAGCCAAGAAATCCTTATAGCGCTTGGGTGTATTGTGGAAGTTAGGGATTGTTTCGTGAAGTGTATCGGCAGGAAAATCTGACAGCATACGCTGAAAATTACCGAAAGCTACAGCGCTTTGATAAAAATCCTCATCGCTTTCAATTCGGTCAATACAAACGGAATCACCAATAAAATTATACATTCTCCAGAAATAACCGTTTTCGTCCTCGTAATAAACCTTACCGTCAACAGTAGGTATAAGCGAGAGCACTTCACGGTCCTCTTTAGCAAACTTACGCAAGTAGGTAGTAACTCTTTCAATATTCTCCATAACCTTTTTAGGTTCTTTGAAAACGTTACTGTTTACAGCCTGCAGAATGTATGCCACGTCATTATTGTTTTCATCGTTACAAACAACCTTAAAGGTATCGTTAATGTGTCCGTTGCCGTAAGGGATGAAACCACGCACAAAACCGCAAAGCTTAAATTTTTTAACCGCGTTAGCTATTTGTTCCATATTTGCCTTCCTCATTTCCAAAACCAGCCCTTCAAGTTTAAATTTTATATAAAAATATTAAACTTTTCTATTGACTGTTTCTATAAAAAATAGTATTATTGTTAGTATAATATGATAAATTATCAAATTATACTATTAAAGGGGACCAACCTATGCAAGATACACTTGAAATTAAATCAATATTAAAAGATTTTTACAGCGTATCGGGGATAAGAATTTCCATTCATGATACGGAATTCAATGAAATTTACTCATACCCTTCTAATGCCACACCCTTTTGCAAATGTTTGCAGCAGAACAGCAATGTTTTAAAAGACTGTAAAAGCAATGACTCTGCCGCGTTTGAAAGGGTTAAGAAAACCGGTGAGGTTTATGTTTACAAATGCAGAAGAGGTCTTTACGAAGCGGTGGCACCGATTTATCATTATGACATTCTTTCTGGCTATCTTATGATGGGACAAATCTGTGACAGCAATCCCGACTCTGTTGATAACGTAATAAAAAAAGCTTCTGAAATTTTAGGTGACAGTAAAAAAGCTAAAGAGCTTGTAAAAGGAGTTAAAACCATTGACCGCAAGCTTATAGATTCTTATATAAATATTATGACGGTGCTTGCGGAATACCTTACAGGCACTAACCGCCTCATTACTCATCATGAAAAATTACCACAGCTTATAAAGGAATATATAAATAAAAACTATTCCTCAAAAATAACCCTTTCTATTCTATCACAAAAGTTTGGCTGTTGCAATGCCACATTAACAAATTCTTTCAAAAAAGAATACAATTTACCGATTATGACTTACCTTAACGAGGTAAGGCTCGAAAAATCAGCCGAAATGATACAAAAAACGCGCAAATCATTTAAAGAAATCTCTGCAGATTGCGGATTTTATGACCAAAACTATTTTTCCAAAACCTTCGCCAAAAAATACGGCTGTTCGCCAACAAAATATAAAGAGCAATTTTTAATTAACTAAAGCATTTTCAAAAAGACACGGAACAGTTTTTCATTCCGTGTCTTTTGTTTTAATCAGTGTGAAAAGGGTTGCGAGCGAAATTTCTACTCTCGTCAGCCCGACAGCGTTGGCAGGCATTAAGCTAACCAATCTCTATGCTTAGCCAAAAAGTGTGCTGAAAATTTCTCCTATATAGCTCATAGGATTAATTCCGTCTTTAAGAGGAACATAGAACATTGTGTAAGCGAGCAGCGCCAAAACAAGAAAAGCAATTATTGTAATAATTACAATAGATATGTTCATTGTCCTTTCCCCGGGTGACATTACGGGATATTCTTCATCCTCAAACAGGTAGTCATCGGCCTCTTTTTCGGCTATCTCCGCTCTCCCCGAAGAAATATCGATCGTCTCGCTATCTGTAATAAGCGGAATCTCTTCTTCGCTTTCTGCGGTCGCACTTATCTCAACATCGTCAGACTCAAATATCATTCCGCTTGAAAGTATAGCGTCCGATTCGGCCTCTATGGCATCGCTGTTTCCGTACTCTCCGTTAAATACAAGCTCCTGTTCATTAATATCAGACTGTAGCGCATCAGCGATTATATCCTCACCCGTATCGGTAACAAGCTCACTTTCAACCTCGACTTCAGGCGAAATTTCCTCTGACTCATCAAGGTCAAACGAACCGCTTTGGTCATCTGAAGCGGCTTCAGCTCTTTCTTTAAGCTCGCTTGCACAAAGCTGCTCAATATATGGGTGAATAAGGTTGCTCATAACAGACTTTCTGATACTTTTGTTTTCGCTGAGCAGGATCATTGTTTGGGGGCCGCTTTCAATAATACAACCGCCAAAGAAACCGTCCGTAGAAACAAGCGGTGTAGCTCCCTTTAAAATTTCAAGCTTATCACCAACTGAAATACCGTAGGTTTTAGTGTCAATCTCCTCCACAGTAGTGCCAAGCGCACCCGCAACCATACGGATTGTTCCTTCTTCACCAAAAAGCCCGCCTATAACAATTATAATTCTGCTTCGTGCCACGGCACGCGCCAAGCTGTGAAGTGCAATTTTGCGGTTAGGCGCTTTATCTGTCAAAAGGCGCATACGGCAACAACCGCACAGATTAAATTCCATTTCAAAATCGGTGTTGGTATTATAATAAACTATATCCACCTTAAGGTTTTGAAACATTTTAAATTCCTCCGATTAGTTATTTTGAGTGTTCTTTTTTTCGCCCTGCTTGTGCTTAATTTTTGGGGGCTTTAAACGGGAACTCCATTCCCCTGTGTTCGTACCATTTTTTAGGATACCTGGGATTGGAATTAACCGTACAGTTATCTGTATTAAAGGTTTGCGGCTCATCATCACGCACCTTGCGTGCCATAACAATGAGACGTGCATTCGGAAAATCGTTTGAACAGGTCACAAGTGTCAAAATATCGTCTCCAAACTCAACATCAACACCCGTATTTATAACACTGCGGTCAAATGCTTCGTCTGTCCAGTAATAAAAATCCGCTTCGGTTTTAAAATTTTTGCGATATATGTTGTAAATATAACCGTCATCATCCGCTTTGGTTGCATTTAGAATAAATACCGCATATATTCTGTAAATATTCTTTTCATAAAGCGTTGAGAATTCAAGCGTTGCGTGTTGTTTGAAGAAATCCAGACTTTTAAGCTTTTTAAGACTGCCGAACATTGAGCCGTTTTTCATTTCGTGACCGTAAACAATCAAATTCTGATCCTTTTCGGTCTCTGTAATTTTGTTGCGGCAATCAAAGTATAAGGCTCCGTAAGCACTTTTTTGCTTAAGCTGATTATGTGAAAGATAAAAATCGTTATCTGTGGTTTGATAAATGGGATTATCAACCTTTGTGCCGGCAATCGTTATCCAACCCTTGAAATCGCTGTTTTCTTTAAGCATATAATCAATTTTGTGCTGTTCAACCTCGTTGCGGTCATCAACAGCCGGAGCGTTTTCGCTCTTATCGGTATCAGCAGCAGGCGGCTCATGCCAGATTTCGCGGCTGGCTTCAACAATGGCTTCCTGATGCTCTGCCTCCCAAAAATAATTTGCAAGGTAAACTGAGGAAACAACAAGAGTTACCAAGCAAATAATGAATAAAAGCTTAAGAATTATCTGCTTTAAATTATCTTTGCCGTTTGGAATATAAGACTTATATATATGCAAAAAAAACTTTTTAAAGATATTTTCTTTTTTTAAGTGTTTCATCGGCAGTGTTCCTTAAATGTACTTAATATTCGGAAATATATGAATATTCCGTTGCGGCGATAGCCCTTTCAATCAGCTCATCAATGTTAAGAGCCTCCTCCGCCTTGGCACAAAGCTCCAAGGTGGGACGTGTTTTCGGATGCTTGGGTGTAAATACCGTACAGCAGTCCTCATAAGGTAAAATTGAGGTTTCAAAGGTATCGATATTACGTGAAATACGAATAATTTCTTCCTTATCCATACCGATAAGCGGACGCAGCACCGGCATATCCACAACACTGTCAGTTGTAACAAGAGCCTGCAATGTTTGGCTTGCCACCTGCCCAAGACTCTCACCCGTAATAAGTGCAAGACTGCCCGAATCCCTTGCAATTCGTTCTGAAATTCGCATCATCATTCTGCGCATTATAAGGGTGAAGAAATCCTCCGGACAAAGCTCTGCGATTTTATCCTGAATTTCTGTAAAGGGTACGATTGCAAGATTAATACAACCGCTGTAATGTGAAACCTTTGAAAGCAGTGTGCGCACCTTAAGCTCTGCGCGCGCGCTGGTATACGGAGGACTTGCAAAGTGAATTGCATTGAGACGCAAACCTCTTTTTGCCATTGTCCACGCCGCAACGGGGCTGTCAATACCGCCCGAAATTAAAATTGATGCTGTACCTGCAGTACCCACAGGCAATCCGCCTGCACCGCAAAGCTGTTCTGCTCTGACATAGGCAGAATAATCTCTAATTTCAACGTAAACAGTTTTATCGGGATTGTGAACATCCACCCTTAAATGCGGATAAGCCGCCAAAAGCGTGCCGCCAAGCTCTCGGCAAATTTCGGGTGAGGTAAGCGGAAAGCTTTTATCTGCACGCTTTGCCTCAACCTTAAAAGTCTTGACGTTTTCAAGACTCTCCTTCAAGTATTCAACCGAGCGCGCAAGTATATCCGCCATATCCTTTTGGCAAACACAGGCTCTGCTATAGCCTGCAATGCCGAAAACCTTACCAACACGTGCCAAAGCCTCTTCAAAGTCAAAATCCTCTCCTTGGGGCTCAACATAAATTGTTGACTGTGCCTTACGGATTGTAACCTCGCCCAAGCTTTTAAGCCTGCGGCGCATATTTTTTATAAGTATATCTTCAAAATTACCGCGGTTAAGCCCCTTTAAGGTAAGCTCACCGTTCTTAATAAGTATTATTTCTTTCATTTATCTGATCTCCTAAGAGTTTTTACCGCAGTTTCTAAAGCCGCAAATGTAAGGTCAATTTCTTCTTTAGTAGTAGTCCTTGAAAAGCTAAGCCGCAACGCGCTGTCACTTCGTTTTTTGTCAAGTCCCATAGCGGTCAGCACATAGCTCGGTGTCCCTTTAGCGCAGGCACTGCCCGATGAAACGAAAATCCCCTTTGCTTCAAGAAAGTGGAGCAAGGTTTCAGAACGGTAACCCAATACTGAAATATTAAGTATATAGGGAAGTGCATTATCGGGTGAATTAATCCGAATATAGTCAGCCTCTCCGAAAACCTTTCGTGCATAAAGATTCAGCTCTTCTACTGCTTTTAAGCCTTGCTCAACATTGCCGAGCTCCTCAACCGCACCGCCAAAGCCTGCTATAAGAGGCACCGACTCTGTTCCCGAGCGCATTCCCCTTTCCTGACCTCCGCCTGTGATAAAGGGAGAAATTGTAACACCCTTTTTACAATACAAAAAGCCTATACCTTTAGGTCCGTGTATCTTGTGTGCGCTTGCCGAAAGCAAATCAACACCGAGATTTTTTACATTAATCGTCATTTTGCCAAAGCCTTGAACCGCATCGCAGTGAAATAAGGCGTTGGGAGAAAGCTTTTTAATAAGCCTTGCGGCTTCACAGATAGGCTGAACCGAGCCGACCTCATTGTTGACAAGCATAAGACTTACAAGTACGGTTTTTTCATTCAAAGCCGCACCAAGCTCATCAAGACTTATCACACCGTTACCGTCACACCCGAGGCGCACAACCTCAAAGCCGCTCATTTCAAGCCGTTTGACGGTTTCCAAAACCGACGGATGCTCAATACCGCTTGTAATAACACGGTTTCCTCTGTTTTTTCGTGACAAGGCGGCTAAAATGCTCATATTATTTGCTTCCGTACCGCCCGAGGTGAAAATTATCTCATCCTCTCTGGCGGCAATTTTTTTAGCTATCATAAGCCTTGCATTATTAACCGCAATTTCCGCATTAAGTCCCAAGGTATGCAGGGAGGATGGATTACCCCAATCCTCAAAAAGTGCTTTATTAACATACTCGCAAGCCTTCTTACAGGGCTTGGTTGTAGCACTGTTGTCCAAATATATTATGTGTTCCAAAAAACTTACACTTCCAAGATATTGTATATTCTATTATATTATACAACATTATTTTAGTTTGCACAATAGGAAAATTCTATAAGTTGTAATAATTTTTAGACTCAAAAAATACTATATCCTCGGGGTGTGATTATTGAAGGGTATATTAATTTTTATTTTTGAGTTAATTGGCGGAACACTTCCTTTTTTACTGCTTATAATTACAGGGGTTTTTCTTACTGCCCGAGGTAATTTTTTTCAGTTTAAAAAATTTTTCTCCTCTGTAAGACTTGTTATAAAAGCATTCAAGGCCCCAAAAAGCAAAGACGAGCTCACCTCGTTCAAGGCCGCATGCACTGCGCTCTCCTCAACCGTAGGGACAGGTAATATTGCAGGTGTTGCAGGCGCTTTGGCGCTTGGCGGTGCAGGTGCTTGCTTTTGGATGTGGGTCAGTGCCATTTTCGGTATGGCTGTAAAGGCAGCCGAAATCGCCCTTTCGGTAGCCTTTCGTGAAAGGATGGGTGAAAAATTTCACGGTGGACCTATTTACTACATAAAAAACGCTCTTCCCCGTAGCTTCGGTATTTTAAGCTTAATATTTGCCGCTCTGCTTTTGCCTGCGGTAATCGTAGGGGGCAACCTCACCCAAACGGGAGCATCGGTAGATGCAGTAAGCAAAAGCCCATTTGTTAAAGTCTTAATAGGAATTATTTTCTGCATTCTGACCGCCGTAATTGCAGGAGGCGGAATCAAAAGAATAGGTGCTTTTACCGAAAAACTGGTGCCGTTTATGTCTGTTCTTTATGTTTTTATGGCACTCACCGTAATTTTTTTCAACATCAACCGTCTTCCAACCGCTTTTAAAATGATTTTTGAGGGCGCATTTAACCCCCGAGCCGTAACAGGCGGAGCTATAGGCTCTATGTACACCGCCGTTATGATTGGCTCTTCAAGGGGAGTTTTTTCAAACGAAGCAGGACTTGGCACGTCAGGAATGGCACATTCTGCCGCCGCAGATGCAAATAGAGAGACCCAGGGTCTCTTTGGCATATTTGAGGTTTTTATTGATACTTTGCTTTTATGCACACTTACCGCATTGACAATTCTCTGCAGTGGAGTTAATATAGACTATGGAAATCCCGCCTCCTCCGAGTTGGTACAGCTTGCCATAAAAACGGTTTTCGGGAATTGGTCACAAATCCTTGTTGGCGTTATGATGTGCATATTCGGCTTTTCAAGCATAGTTGGTTGGGCGGTTTACGGTGAAATCGGTGCAGAATTTTTAATGGGCAAAAAAGGTGGTCTCGCTTTTAAAATGCTTTATCCCCTATTTTGCATTTTAGGTGCCACCATAGATACAGCGCTTGTATGGCGGCTGGCAACCTTCTTCAACGGTGCTCTGCTGGTAATTAACCTGCCTGTAATATTAATTTTGAGTGACAAATTTTTAGAGAGTGATAAAAATGACAGAAAGAATAAATACAATAAGAAACATCTTGGCACAAAACGAAGCGGCGCTCATTACAAGTGACACAAACCGTCTCTATGTAACAGGCTTCAAGTCCTCTGCAGGGGCAGTGATAATCACAAAAAGCGGCTCTGCACTGTTTATTGATTTCAGATATTTTGAAAAGGCTTCAAAAAGTATAAGCCACCTTGACGTAAAGCTTGCAAAGCGCCTTTTCTGCGATATTAATTTATTCTTAAAGGAGCTGGGTGTTGAAAATATTTTAATCGAGGCTGATAACGTGACGGTCAGCGGTTTGAAATCACTCAAAGCCGCGTTTAAGGATTTTAGCATTAGTGATAACGATACTTTAAGCAAAACCCTTATTAATATGCGCACTATTAAAAACGGGAGTGAAATTGAGCTTATAAAAAAAGCCCAGCTGATTACAGACCAAGCTTTTTCATATATATGCAGTGAAATCAAAGCAGGTGTTACCGAGCGCGAAATAGCACTAAAGCTTGAATTTTTCATGCGTGAACAGGGCAGTGAAGGAGTAGCCTTTGATTCCATTGTGGTTTCGGGTAAAAATTCTTCCCTGCCGCACGGCGTACCCACAGACAAAAAGATTGAAAGCGGCGATTTTGTAACGCTTGACTTTGGTGCTGTTTGTGAAGGCTACCGCTCCGACATGACCCGTACCGTTGCCTTGGGTCAAATAAATGAAAAACAAAAAAAGGTCTATGATACCGTGCTTGCGGCTCAAAAAGCATCGCTTAATGCAATAAAGCCAACTGTTAAATGCTGTGATATTGACAAGGCGGCACGTGATTTAATAACAAATAACGGCTTTGGCGAATTTTTCGGTCACGGACTGGGTCACAGTGTTGGTCTTGAAATACACGAAAACCCCGCCTGCAATACAAGAGATGAAACCCCACTCAAAGCAGGTATGATTATGACGGTTGAGCCGGGAATTTACCTCCCCGATGAATTTGGAGTAAGAATAGAGGATATGGTGGTTGTACGTGAAAACGGATATTTAAACCTTACCAAAAGCCCCAAAGAGTTAATAATTCTGTAAAAGATTTAAGGGACTGCGCACGAAAGGTGAGCAGTCCCTTATAATTATTCTTTTATTCAGCTTCGGTTACAAGACTTTCTTTTTCCTTTTTGGAATGACAATAATCAACATACTCCTTTAGAGTTGCGTAAAGCACTGCACAGGTGGGCACTGCAATAAGCGTACCCAATACACCGCCCAGGTTACCGCCAACAAGCACCGCACTTACCACTAACACGCCCGGAAGTCCAACCGCTTTGCCAACCACCTTTGGGTAAATAAAATTACCCTCAAGCTGTTGAAGAATAAGGAAAAATACCACAAACAGCAAAGCTTTTATCGGACTTGTAATACAAATTAGGAAAGCACCTGCAACCACACCTATTGTAGCACCGACTATGGGGACCAGTGCGGTAACAGTAACCAGTACCGAGATTATAAAGGCATTCGGGAAGCCAAAAATCAGCATACCAATACAGCAAAGCGTACCCAAAATCAGCGCCTCTATAAGCTGACCGCCGATAAACTTGGAAAATGTAGCGGCACTTTTAGAACAAACATGATAAACTATATTAGTTATGTTTTGGGGCAAGAAAGCCTCTGCAACACGTCTTAAGAAAGCACCTATCTTTTCTTTCTGTGCCAAAATATAAACCGAAAGCACCAAGCTTAAGAAGGTATCAAAAATGCCCGAAAACAGCGCTGTAGTCATATTCACCGCATCGCCGAATATTTTAGCCTCCGACCCGGAGAACCAATCCTTAATTGTGTTGGCAACCAAAACCCAATTAATTCTCTCACCCGGAAGTGCATCAACCTTAATATTGAACTTAAGAAGCAGAGCTTCTACCCAATCTGTAACGTCCACAACAAAGCTCGGTAATTTTTCGGCAAGGTATACTACTGTATCCACAATGTCAGGAATGATTACAAAAATCAGTATTGCTATAACTCCAAACGCCAATATGTAAGTAAGGGCCAGACAGATAGGACGCTTCAGCGCCAAAACAAATCTGCTTTTTGCTCTATCCATAAAAAAGAAAACCTTATTTTCAAGCGCACAAAGCAAAACATTAAGCACAAAGGCTATACACAGTGCCGCAATCAAAGGCGAGATAAGTGAAAAAAAACTACCCACAATATCCCATATTGTGCCAACCTTTTGTACTGCGGTAAAAATCACAGCGCCTAAAAAAATAACAAGAAGTATTTTTTTGATGTTTTTTGAATTAAGTTCCATAAAATCACCGTTAAATAAAAATAGGTATACAATCTTTAACGACTGTATACCTATTATACCTTATATATTCATTTTTGCAAACAAAAATTGTTATTTTTTGTCTTTACCCGAAAAAATTTTATTTAAAGCTGTGGTAACAAGAATAATTACTCCCATAACGATAATTATTCCAAGCATCCCCTTACCCATATACGGTAGAGTTTCTATAAATTTACTGAAATCCATATTTATTTCTCCTTAATTGAGTACTAATCCAAGAATAAGACCGCCTGCTATAACCGATGCTATCTGACCCGAAACATTTACACCCATAGAGTGCATAAGCAGGAAGTTCTGCGGATCCTCTTTAAGACCCATTTTATGAACAATTCTGCCCGACATCGGGAAGGCTGATATGCCTGCCGCACCGATCATTGGGTTGATCTTCTTATCCTTAGGCAAGAAAACATTTAGAAGCTTTGCAAACAATACGCCGCCTGCGGTATCAAATATAAACGCGATAAGACCCAGTCCCAATATCATAAGGGTTTCGGGTTTAAGGAACTGTGCATAGAACATTTTGGAAGCGATAGTAATTCCAAGGAATATTGTGATAAGATTTGCAAGTACGTTCTGTGCTGTTTCTGAAAGCGAATTAAGAACACCGCACTCACGGATAAGGTTACCAAACATAAGGAAGCCTACAAGGTATACCGACTCCGGCGCAACAAGACCTGCAATACAAGTAATAATTATGGGGAAAAGAATTTTGGTCATTTTTGAAACGCTCTTGGCGGTATAAGGCATACGTATGAGGCGTTCTTTTCTCGTAGTGAGTGCCTTTATTACAGGGGGCTGAATAATCGGCACTAATGCCATATAGGAATAAGCCGCAACCATTATAGCGTCAACATACTGTGAATTAGGCTTCTGCGCAACTACAATTGATGTAGGACCGTCTGCCGCACCGATAATACCTATAGAAGCAGCATCGTTAATATCAAAAAACATTGAAGCCATACAGAAGGTGAAGAAAATACCAAACTGCGCCGCCGCGCCGAAAATCATAAGCTTGGGGTTTGAAAGCAACGGTCCAAAGTCAATCATCGCACCGATACCGATAAACAGTATGAGCGGAAACAGTTCATTTGAAATACCTGCGTTAAAAAGGGTGGTAAGAGGGCCAGCGTCATATTGCTTATTGCCAAACGCATCCAAAATCGGCTTGCCGCCACCATCAACAACAAGCTGCATAACACCCGGCAAATTAACAAGTATAGCGCCAAAGCCTATGGGGAGCAAAAGGGTAGGCTCCATATCCTTCTTTATTGCAAGGTAGATAAGTATTCCGCCGATTGCCCACATTACAAGCATTTGCCATGAGAAATTGTGCGCTACATTTTCATACAAAAACTTAATAAAATCCATTTTTCTCAACCTTTCTTAAAAATAACAGGAAACAAAAAAAGACCCTCACCGTGGATTATCACAGTAAAAGTCTTGCCGTTTAATGCAAAAGCGAGTAAACGGAATTTAACCGCCTACCGTACTGACGCAAATTGCAACGCATAACACGTCGGCTACTCCCTTAAACTTCTGTAATAATAACATATTATTACCAAAAAAGCAAGAAAAAGTTAAAGCTTAAGCAGATTTATTGAAATCTTTATAGTGTGTGATTAAGCAGAGGCTTAATCAAAAAAACAATCGCTTTTAATTAACATAATCCGTCGAAAAAGGTCGGATTGTGGATAACTTTTACCTTTAATACTGCTCTTTTCCACTTTTTCCACCGAGTTTTCCACATTTTTATGTAAACCATAGTTGACATCCCCCTATTTTGACCATAAAGTATCCGAACTCGCCTACCGCATAATTATGGTTAAAAATGTTAATAATAGTAAAAGTAAGCAGACATCATTTTTTCTCAGGGGGAATTTTTATGGTAAAAGGGGTAAGCAAAACTATTATAGAGGTCAACAATACCGGGAGCAAGCTGTTTGAAAAAATTGTTTTTTATGTAACTCCCGAATACGGCAACTTGAGTGCCAAGCAATTAAAACGAGCCGCCACCGAATTTTCTTTTAATTATGATTCCGCATTAGCAACATCACCGTCACTCCGAAAACGTTGCAAACAAAAGCGGAAAATAAGGCTGTGGGCACTTTTTATCGGCGGTTTTCTTGTTTTGGGGTCGGTAATACTCATAATATTGTAAATATTTTATTAAAAATGCAAGGGTTTGGCTTTAGTTCTTGCATTTTTCTTTTTTTTATCATATAATTAGATAGTTATAATTAAGTAAAAAAGGTGACAAAATGAAGAAATTTTTAAAGCCTGCACTTTCGCTCTACGGCAGAATCATAACAATTAACATCATGTGCTTTTTTCTTGTTATTTCCATAAGCGTGCTGATAGAAGCCGCTTTTTCGGAAAATATCGGATATACCTTAAGTGTTTACGAAACCGAGACCGAAAAGCTTATCACCAAATATGACCATTTCTATGCAGACGGTGAGGATGAAAAGCGTGCCGAATACGAAAGTAATCCCAAATACACCTTAGATGAGCGAAAAAACCGTTCCGAGGTTTCAAAAACAGGTGACATCACCTTTAAAACCGTTTCAGCCGCCCTTTGTACCATAATACTTATATCCTTCATTTATCCTAAATTCTGGCAAATGGGCACAAAGGACAGTAACCTTGTTCATTTTAAACACCAACGTGAGGACAAGCTAAAGGGACTTAAAATCGGTTTACTCTCGGCTATACCGGGAATTATTCTGCTTATAGTATTTATGTTCTTTATTCCAACAGTAAATTCCGCACTATATAAAATTTTGTGTTCCGGTCTTTATGTGTTTATTGAATTGATACTTGGCTCAAGCAAGACCTTTGCTGACCTATCAATTCTTCAATTTATAGGTCTTTTACTGCTTAAAGCAATCGTTCCTCTTACCGCTTTTGGTGCATATTTACTTGGCTATAAAAACATTTCCCTGCACGAAAAATTAGTATATAAAAAGAATAAAGATAATTAATATAAAGGTTCGGTGATTATAAAATGGCAGGCTTATTCGGCTTTTTAAACTTTGAGAAGGAAGGTCCGGGTATTTCAAAAAATGCGCCCAAAAAGAAAACCTTTGTGGTGTTTTTTGAAACCTTTTTTCGCAATTTTTGGAAGTTCATAACCATTAATCTGGTTTACAACATTATTTCTCTTTTGGTTGTTACAAACGGTCTTGCAAATGCGGGTATCACGCATGTTGCAAGAAACACAGCGCGTGATAAGCATTCCTTCGGTCTTAGTGACTTTTTTGATACCATAAAGAAAAACTGGAAGCAAGCCCTGGGTGCAGGAATAATTAACACTCTTGTATATATTATCCTGATTTTTGATATTTACTTCTTTGCATACAGAATGTCCGGCATCTTAAGTTATGTAGCTATGGGACTTGCCCTTTCGGTTTTCGTCATCTTTTCAATGATGAATTATTTTATTTGGACCTTGATGATAACCTTTAAATTCAGACTCAAGCAAATTTACAAAAACGGCTTTAATTTCGCAATTTTAAATCTAAAAGGAAACTTTATCTGCTTTTTCACATTAATTTTGGTGTACGGAATCTATATTGGCTTACTTTTCCTTTTCCAAAAATATTGGATTTTTGTTTTAATGCTGGAGCTGGTGATTTATTCCATAACCTTCCCTGCCTTTAAGTTTTTACTTATTCAGTACTGCACCTTCCCCTCAATAAAGAAATATATAATTGATCCTTATTATGAGGAGCATCCCGATGAGGACATAGAAAAGCGCCGTGACCTTGGTCTAGAGGTTGACGAGCCGAAATCAGCCGATGATGAAAATTCGGAGGACGGCGAAGAACAGGAAAGCGAAAACGTTTTTGAAGACTAATTTTAAAACCGCAGTTAAGAACAATCTTACTGCGGTTTTTTGTATATTAATAATCCCCTGCACATATATTTGTAATGGTGATATAAATGAGCTGTAGAGTAGACGAACTGAAAAACAAACAGGTAGTATGCACCAAAAACGGATGCGTGCTGGGCTTTATTTCGGACGTGATAATAAACACCGAAAGCGGCAAACTTGAAAAGCTTGTTATTTTCGGCAGACCGCGCCTTTTAGGACTTATAGGCAGGGATGAAGATATAGTTATTCCTTGGGAGGATATTGACGTTATAGGACAGGAAACAATACTTATTAATACCGACCCCTCCCCGTTTATACGCGTCCCGAAAAGTAATAATTTTTCATAAATCTCACAACATATAAACAGGCGATTGACCGAATAGTCAATCGCCTGCTTTAATTTGTTAATTAAGTCCTATATAAGGAGCCGGATTAACGCGTGTGCCGTTTACAATAACCTCAAAGTGGAGGTGGTTTCCGGTTGAATAGCCGGTACTACCTACAGCGGCAAGCATTTCACCTTGAGCCACAGTTTGACCGCAGCTTACCGAAAGGTAGCTTGCGTGTGCATATCTTGTTTTCATACCGTTTCCGTGGTCAATAATAACATTGTAGCCATAATCCCCGTCATAGCCGGCATAGGTTACTGTGCCTGCGGCGGCGGCATAAATTGAAACTCCCTTATTTGCGGCAAGGTCCATACCCTTATGGTTTCTTCCGTCACCGTAATATGAAGAAATTTTGAAACTGCCTCTTGTTAACGGGCAGATGAATCCGGCTGATGTCACATTAGCCTTTTCACTTGCAGACATTTGAACCTTACCCGTACCAACAGTGATAACTCGATTAACTGCAGGTGTTATTACCTCTACACCGGTTTCGGTACGACTGGTTTCAATACCGTCCACACTTTCAACGATTAATGATTTGCGCTTTAATCCGTTTGAGCCTGCTTTGGTAACTTCATAGAAACCGTTAGGCATTCTGTCTGTTTTTATGCGTGTTGTAGAATAAGGAACGATAACATCAGTATTATATTTAGAAACGGTTTTAACCTTAAGGCTATTCACAACAGTTTCCAAATCACCAAGCTCTGTCAAATCGTCTTTTAAATAATAGCCTACCTCGCACTTAACATCATCCACAAACTCTGCAGTGTTTTCTGCACCTGCAATATTATAGCTCATAAGTCTTGCATCTAAAAGCTTGTCCAAGCCTGTAGCTTGTACGCAGGCCACAACTTTGCCGTTTACAATAAGCATTGTACCGTTTACAATGTCATCACTGCTCTCAATTATAGCCTCTGCAACCTTTTGTGCATCATCAAGCTGGTTGGGAACAGTAAGTGTTAAGGAAAGCTTGGGAGCGCAAATTGCAGAATCCGCATTTTCACTGCTCACATTTTCAATGGCAATGTTTCTGGCATCAACACAAACCGAACGGCTGCCAACAGTGCCTAAAATTCTGCCCGAATACTTTACATTAAAGCCAAAGGTAATGCCGGTGCTTGCCAAAGAAATTACTACAGCCATAACACCGATAACCGCAACAGAAGCAAATTTCACAAGTATCTTGTTGTTCTTTACATAACCGATTACCTTGCTTACATATTTATTATTAATAATTTTTTCAATAAGTTCCTGTGGATTAAAATCCGTAAAAATAACAGTCACCGCTTTCAAAAAGTTACATTTTGTAATATTTACAAATGTTATTATAGCAAAAAGGTTACAACTTTGCAACCTTTTTTGTAATATTTTTCAACTTTTCTAAAATTTTATGCAAAAATAATATACCCGACGTTAAAATCGTCGGGTATATGTGCAATTAGAACATAGAAATTTGATTTGTATCGGGCAAATCATTAAGAGCGCCAAGGTCTGCAAGATTTTGGATGATGGTTTTTGAAACCCCTGCCTCTAATTGGAAATCCTCTTGCGAAACAAAATTACCCTTTTGAGCGGCTTCATAAATAGAATATGCGGCCTTTTCTCCAACACCGCCAAGTGCTCCGAAAGGCAGTCGCATTTTGCCGTCCTCCGGAACATATTTCATAGCGTGTGATTTGCTGATATCTATTGGTAAAATTTCAATACCTCTTGCCATCATTTCATTAAAGATAAGCATATTATCATAAACATCAAGCTCTTTCTTGCTGGCTTCCTTACCCTTTGCCTTGATGTCACGAAGATATTTTTTAACCGCTTCCCTGCCGCCCATAAGTGTTGGAACATCAACATCCTCGGGACGGGCGGTAAAGTAAGCGCAGTAAAATTCAAGCGGCTTATAAACCTTATACCAAGCAACACGAAGCGCCGATATAACATAAGCTGCGGCGTGAGCCTTGGGGAACATATACTTAATCTTATAACAGCTCTCAATATACCATTCGGGCACATTTACGGCACGCATATCGTCCTCCATAGCGCCCCATTCTTCCTTTGAAACCTTGCCCTTTGCAACCAAGCCCTTACGCACCGTTTCTGTAATCTTGAAGGCTCTGCCCTCCTCCATACCTTGGTGAATAAGATAAACCATTATGTTGTCACGAGTACCTATAACCTCCGAAATTGTGCAGGTGCCTTTGTCAATAAGGTCCTTTGCGTTACCAAGATAAACATCCGTACCGTGGGAAAGTCCCGAAATCTGCAACAAATCGGCAAAATTTTTAGGCTTACAGTCAACCAACATTCCTCTTACAAAGGATGTGCCGAATTCGGGGATACAGTAGGTACCCGTTTGCGACTCGATATCTTCGGGGGTAACACCCAACGCCTCGGTAGAGGTGAAAAGGCTGTAAACCTTGGGGTCACTCATTGAAACCTCACTTACGGGTATGCCCGAATATTCCTCCAAATATTTATATGTGGTAGGAATAACGTGACCTAACTCATCAAGCTTTAGAATAGTATCGTGTATTGAATGGAAGTCAAAGTGCGTGGTGATAACATCAGAATTAACATCGTCTGCAGGGTGTTGAACGGGACAGAAATCATAAATTGTTTTATCCCTTGGCACAACAATCATACCTGCAGGGTGCTGACCCGTTGTGGTTTTCACCTTTGCACCCTCAACCAGCTTTGCCAAACGGTTAAGCTCGGCATTACTTAAGGTTACGCCTCTTTTTTCGGCATAAGCCTTTGCAAAGCCAAAGGCGGTTTTTTCGGCCACAGTAGAAATCGTACCTGCTTTGAACACGTTTTCACTGCCGAAAAGGGTTTCGGTGTACTTTTGAACCTGCGTCTGGAACTCGTCCGAGAAGTTAAGGTCAATATCCGGCACCTTGTCTCCCTTAAAGCCCAAGAAGGTTTCAAAGGGTATATCGTGACCGTCCCTCGTAAGGGGGGCTCCGCATTCGGGACAGTTCTTTTCGGGCAGGTCAAAGCCCGAGCCTACCTCACCCTTTGTAAAAAACTCACTGTAACGGCATTTGGGGCAAACATAGTGCGGTGCTAATGGGTTAACCTCTGAAATTCCTGCCATTGTTGCAACAAAGGAAGAGCCAACCGAGCCTCGCGAGCCTACAAGATAGCCGTTTTCTTCACTGTAAGCAACAAGCTTTTGCGCTGAAATATACATTATGGAGAAGCCGTTATTAATGATTGAATTAAGCTCTTTTTCAAGTCTTTTTTCAACTATTTCGGGAACAGTATCTCCGTATTTTTTATGTGCATTTTCCCAACAAATGTCTCTTAACATATCGTCCGAGCCTTCAATCACAGGCGGATACATACCGGGAGGCACAGGGACAACATCGCCGTCAACCATGTCGGCAATTTTGTTTGGATTATCAATGACAAACTCCTTGGCTCTCTCACCAAAGTAAGCAAAATCCTCAAGCATTTCGGTTGTGCTTTTAAAATAAAGCGGTGCTTGATTGTCAAAATCATCAAAGCCTTGGCCTGCCATAAGAATTTTACGGATAAGGTCATCACTCTTTTTAAGGAAATGCACGTCACCCGTTGCAACAACCGGCTTTCCAAGCTTATCTGCCAAGCTTACAACCTTGCGGTTAAAGTCCTTCAAAACCTCATTGCTTGTGACCTTGCGGAAACGGTTCGGAATGGTAGCCCCCGTCTTTTTATCCTTTTTATCGGGCAAAGCAGACTCTCTCACCATAAACGCATTGTTGCCGAGCGGCTGAATTTCAAGATAATCATAATAATCGGCAATTTTTAAAAGCTCGTCCTCGTCCTTACCGTCAATAATAGCGGAATAAAGCTCGCCCTGCTCGCAGGCACTGCCTACAATAAGACCCTCTCTCAAAGCATCAAGCTTGCTTTTAAGGGTAATGGGTCTGCCGTGAAAATCCTTAAGATGTGCCTCGGAAATAAGCTTATAAAGATTTTTAAGTCCCACAAAATTTTTAACAAGAATAATCTGATGGTATCTGATTTTGCCTATTTCCTTTGCTGTCATTGAGGATATATCGTTCTTTATATCATCAACAAAATATCCCTCAACACCGTAAATAACCTTAAAATCACCGCCACCCTTGCGGATACCCTTAACTGCACCTGCAGCCGCAGGATAAGCCTGTACAACACCGTGGTCGGTGATGGCAACCGCCTTGTGACCCCACTTGTAAGCAAGGTTTATTATATCCTCTGCCGATGCCACTGCATCCTTTGCCGACATATTGGTATGACAGTGAAGCTCAACGCGCTTTTCACCCTCATAATCGTCAGTTTCGGTATATTTTTGAAGCAAAGCCATGCTTTTAGGCTTCACAATAAAGTCCTTTTTATAGTTATCAAACTCATAAATACCGTTAACAAGTATAAAATTACCCTTTTTAACGGGTGCCACCTCACCCATACGTTTTGGGTCAACAAACATTGAGGCGGTAAGCGAATTTGTATAGTCACTAAAAGAAAAGGTTAGAATATTGCTTTCCCCGCGCTTTGTGTTAATGGTGCGAACCTCGGTTTCAAAAACCTCACCCCAACAGCAAATCTCGCTGTCGTCACCCGTAACCTCTATCATAGGCTTTGTGTTATTTTCTATGCGCCTTCCGTAAAAAAGCTTTGGCTCATCAAGATACACAATTCCGTTTTGCGGTTTTTCTTTTCTTTTTTCAAATGTGATTTCTTTTTTTGCAGTCTGCGGCTTTTCGCCCGATGGCTTTTGCTCTCTTAAAACACGCGGTTCTGCCGGGGGCAGTTCAATTTCAACATCCTCAAGCTGACCGTCAAAGCTAACCTCAACCTCTAAACCGAATTTATTGCGAACCAACGCCTTAAATTGCTCTGCCGCCTTAAGCTCACAAATCAGCTTGTAGCCACCGTGCTTTAAGGTGATTTTAACATTATCTCCCTCAAGCATATAATCGGCCTCGGCAAAATAGCCGTTTATAGCCGCATTCTTAAGTCTGATTTCTGTTGCAATATCAGCGCAGGCGTCCGAACAAAAGGAGGCTTTATCAAATTTATATGTAACAACACAGCTTTTAAGCCTTAAAACACCCTTTAGCGCAGAAATCACCTTTGCCTGCAAATCCCGCGAGATATACAGGTGCGCGCCGATTTCCAATTCAAGACTTCTGTCCTCAATATCAAGGTTGCAATGCTCTAAAGCGGCACCCTCAAAAACTGTTTTTAAATCCTCATCTAAATATATTCCAAATATATCCAAAAAGAGCGCCTTGCTCATTTTTTACAACTCCGTTTACATTTTTTCAATTTCTTCAAGTAAGCCCGAAAGCAGCTTATCCTCGGGCAATTTTCTTATAATTTCACCTTTTTTAAAGATTACACCGCACTGCTTTCCGCCTGCAATTCCAATATCGGCGGCAGCAGCTTCACCCGGACCGTTTACCACACAGCCCATAATTGCAACCGTTATATCCTTATCAACGTTTTCAAGCCTTTTTTCTGCTTCTTTTGCAATGCCAATCAAATCAATTTCGGTTCTGCCGCAGGTGGGGCAGGAAACAAATTTTATTCCGCCCTGACGCAGGTCTATTGCCTTTAAAAGCCTTATTCCGGCTTCTGCCTCCTTAACGGGATCACAGGTAAGGGAAATTCTAATCGTACCGCCTATGCCCCTTAATAAAAGACCGCCTATGCCTGCCGCCGATTTTATAACACCCATATTTTCAGTGCCCGCCTCGGTAACACCCAAATGGAGCGGATAACGGCATTTTTCTGCCGCAAGCTCATACGCCTTATACATTGTAACTGTATTTGAGGATTTCAGTGACAGCACAATATCTGTAAAATCAAATTTTTCAAGCAGTGAAATATGATAAAGTCCGCTTTCCACCATAGCCTCGGGTGTGGCGGCACCGTATTTTGCCAGAATGTTTTTTTCAAGCGAGCCGGAATTTACACCTATTCTTATGGGGACACCCTGCCTTCTGCAAGCATCGGCAACAAGCTTAACCTTATCATCAGAGCCTATGTTGCCGGGGTTAATTCTCACCTTGTCAACCCCTGCCGCAATACTGTCAAGCGCCAAGCGATAGTCAAAATGTATATCAGCCACAAGCGGTATGGTTATATTCTTTTTAAGTGCCTCAACAGTCCTCAGTGCCTCCTTATCGGGAACGGTAACACGCACAATGTCACAGCCTGCGGCTTGAAGCCTTCTTGCCTGGCTTACGTTTGCCTCAATATTATGAACAGGCTCGCAAAGCATTGACTGCACCGAAACAGGCGCACCTCCGCCTATTTCAATATTACCTGCCTTAACCTTAACAGTTTTATCGTTTGTATACATTTTGCACCTCCGGCGGTTAATAAATTCTTTAATATTTATTTTGCTATAAGCGACCAAATGTCCTTTGCCGAAATAAGCAACATAAAGCCTATCAACAGTATAAAACCTACGGTATGAATTGCCGCCTCATATTTTTGCGGAACAGGTTTTCTTGTAATCATTTCAATTAGAATAAATACCAATCTGCCGCCGTCAAGGGCAGGAATGGGCAAGAGATTAAAGAGGCCTAAATTTATACTTATAAGCGCCATTATCGGTAATAGTGCCGTTAGACTCTGCTTTGCAACATTGCCTATAACCGCAGTAACACCTACCGGGCCCGACATTGCACTTATGCCGTATTTTCCGCCCAAAAGGTCAACAAGACTTCGCCAAATAACAGCGCAATAGGAAATTGAGGTTTTAAAGGTCTGCTTAATATAAGTGCCTACCGTTTTTTCCTCTCCACGGACATAAAAATCCACCGTTAAAAAGCTGATGCCTTCTACCTTTTCGGTTTTAAATGCTACATCCCTTAAAAGTCTTTCCCTACCGTCACGAAGCACTGTTATATCAATTTTACCGTCATCAATATTAGTAAAAGCGTATGCCAAATCATAGTTTGTGTAAATTTTTCTGCCGTCAACCCTAATAATTTCATCGTTGACCTTAAGTCCGCTCTTTTGACTTACGGCATTTTCATCAAACCTTGCTACGGTAGTAGTTGCAAATGCTTCGGAGGGAGCTAAAATTATTGCAACAATTATAAGACCCAGCAAAAGATTAAAAATTGCACCCATTGCAACTATTATAAATCTTCTCCAAGCACTTTTGTTGCAAAAAGCCCTGCCGTCAGCGCTTTCCTCATCCTCACCCTCCATGGCACAATATCCGCCCAAGGGTATCAGATTAAAGCGGTACTTTGTTTCCTTGCCTTTAACCGAAAAAAGCTTCGGTCCAAAGCCCACCGCAAATTCATTAACACGGACACCCAACAGCTTTGCCGCAATAAAATGTCCGAATTCGTGAATTACTATAAGCACCAAAAACAGCAGTACAGCAATTAAATACGGCCATACATTATTCCATATTTCTAAAATACCTATCACCCTTTATTAATTCGCTTTCACCATGTACCTTTTTCAAAAAACTATAATTCCTGATTACGAATTAAGTCTAACCCTTTGTCTTGCAAGCTTATCGGTTTCTAAAATATCCTCTAAAGTAAATTCCTTTTTATTATTAACATTTATCAGTGCTTCTTCCACCAAATCCGCAATTTGCAAAAATTTAATTTTTCCGTCAAGAAATAAGCGCACTGCCTCCTCGTTAGCACCGTTTACGGCTGTAGGAGCCAAACCGCCCTCATTTATAGCCCTAATACAAAGGGGCAAACAGCGGAAGGTTTCGGTATCGGGCTTTTCAAAGGTAAGGGTGCCAATTCTAAATAAATCCAGCCTTTCAAATGCGTATTCGCTTCTTTCGGGATAGGTTAAGGCATACTGAATCGGAAGTCTCATATCGGGTGTGCCAAGCTGTGCTATAACAGCACCGTCAGAAAGCTCAACGCCAGAATGAACTATGCTTTGTCTGTGTACCAAAACCTCAATATTATCAGCCGAAAGACCAAAAAGATGCACTGCCTCAATTACCTCCAAGCCCTTGTTCATAAGGGTTGCAGAGTCAATTGTAATTTTAGCACCCATCGACCAGTTGGGGTGATTAAGCGCCTCTTTAACAGTAACGTTTTCAAGGTCCTTTCTGTTCTTACCGTAAAACGGACCGCCCGATGCCGTAAGCAATATTTTTTTAAGCGAGCCCTTGGGCGCTCCTTGAAGTGACTGAAATATTGCCGAATGCTCACTGTCAACCGGCAATATTTTAACACCCTTTTCGCGGGCTTTGCGGTTTACAAGCTCACCGCCCGTCACAAGGGTTTCCTTGTTTGCAAGTGCAATATCCTTGCCTGCGGCTATAGCCGAAAGTGTAGGTCTTAAGCCGGCTATACCTACAATGGCATTAAGAACTATATCGCCTTCAACTGCCGCCGCCTCACAAACACCCTCAACACCCGAAAGCACCTTCACGCTTGTGTCTTTAAGGCGAATTGCAAGCTCCTTTGCGCTGTCTTCATTAAAAACGGCACAAACAAGCGGATTAAATTCTCTTGCTTGCTTTTCAAGCAACTCTATATTACTTCCTGCCGCCAAAGCGGTAACCCTATATCGGTCTCTGCGGCAAACCTCAAGCGCCTGTGTACCGATAGAGCCTGTTGAGCCTAAAATAATCAAACTTTTCATTAAATTACACCAAACTGTATAAACAAATAAAGCAAGGGTGCTATCATTATAATGCTGTCAACCCTGTCCATAATACCGCCGTGACCGGGAATAAGACTTCCGTAATCCTTAAGCCCTACCGAGCGCTTAATAACCGATGCAAAAAGGTCTCCCATCATACCGAGAATACATAACGGTATTGTTAAAATCATAGGCAAAACAAGCGACTTTTTAAAACAAAGCGCCAAAATTACAGTTACAATTATGCTTGAAGCCACGCCGCCTATTGCACCCTCAACCGTCTTTTTAGGGCTGATTTCGGGGCAGAGCTTGTGCTTGCCCAAAGTAACACCTGTAAAATATGCACCCATATCACAAACGGATGAGAAATTAAGGAGTAACAATAAATAATATATGCCGTCTTCAGCATTTATTACACCGCCAAGGCAGGAAAAAGCAAAAACATAAGGAATAGGCAACGCACAAAGCGCACAAATTTTAGCCAAATCAAAGTCCTTGTGATTCTTTAAAATAACAAACACGCAGAAAATAAAATACAAAACAGAAATTGCGGTAGCAACCGTACCAACAGTAAAGCTGAACAAATGCTTAAGCACATATTCGGGGTCTGCAAGCTCAAGATATAAAGGAGACAGCACCTCGGTAAAAACATTTTTATCAAGAGCAAAAATACCAAGTGCCGCATAAACACATGCAGTACCTACCGCCGCTTTATTTTTAATTCCTGCAGCATTATATAGCAACTCATATATCGCTACTGCCGCAATAGCCGCAATACCTGCTGTAACAAAATAGGGAGAAATTAAAAATCCTGCCGCCAAAAGCGCCGCAACAATTGCTCCCATAACAATTCCCGAGATAATTCTTGTTTTCATTTTAAATCCGCCTTTCTTTTAATAAAACGCAGCCACAATTACGCATTACGAATTATTATACTCCTCCGAATCTTCTGTTTCTGTGATTAAAGTCATCAATAGCTTTTTCCAAGTGCTTCGGCTTAAAATCGGGCCACAAAATGTCCGAAAACCAATACTCCGCATAAGCCGACTGCCAAATCAGATAGTTTGAAAGCCTGTATTCACCGCTCGGTCTTATAATAAAATCGGGGTCGGGCATATCGGCGGTATAAAGATTTTCAGATACGGTATCCTCTGTAATTTGGTCGGCTGGGATTTCGCTGGTTATAATTTTCTTTACCGCATTAACAATTTCATCTCTGCCGCCGTAGTTTATTGCAATATTAAGCTTTAAGCCGGTAGCATCCTTTGAGCCATCCTCATCCTTTTTTATAAGCTCTTTTATATCGTCTGCCAAAGGCTCTAAATTGCCTATGAATTTAACCTTAATATTATCACTCTTAAAATTTTCGGCATCCTTTAAATAATCACGCAAAAGATTCATAATACCGTCAACCTCATCTTTTGGTCTTTTCCAATTTTCGGTTGAGAAGGCATAAACAGTAAGATATTCCAAACCGATTTTGTTGCAATACCTAGCAATATTTTTAAAGGTTTTAGCCCCTGCAACATGACCGGCACTCCTTGGCATAGAGCGTTTTTTAGCCCATCTGCCGTTTCCGTCCATAATAATTGCAATATGCCTTGGTAAAACTCTGTCTCCGGTTTTTTTCTTAAAAAACGACATATAAACACCGCCATTAAAAAATGTAGGGGTCGATGCCCGCATCGACCCATTTCACAGGTGACAAAAGGTGCGCCCCTACAAAAAAATTAAATTTCTAAAATTTCCTTTTCCTTTATTGCGGCAAGGTCATCGATTTCCTTGCAGAATTTATCGGTCAAGGTTTGAATTTTCTTTTCGCCGTTTGTTACATCGTCCTCTGTAACGGTATTGGCTTTTTTAAGACCCTTAAGCTTTTCCAAAGCATCACGTCTTGTGTTGCGGATAGCAACCTTATTCTCTTCAGCCATCTTCTTAACGTCTTTAACGATTTCTTTTCTGCGCTCCTCTGTAAGAGGTGGGAAAGCAAGACGGATAACCTTACCGTCATTTTGAGGGTTAATTCCAACATCCGAAGTAAGAATTGCCTTTTCGATTGACTTCAAGGTTGAAGCGTCCCAAGGGCTTATAAGCAGTACACGCGGCTCGGGAACAGAAACTGCCGCCATCTGCTGAATGGGAGTGGGAACTCCGTAATAATCAACCGTAATTCTGTCAAGAACGGAAGCGTCTGCTCTGCCCGCTCTTACAGCCTTATAGTCACGCTCTAAAACCGCAACCGTTTTATTCATCTTTTCTTCGGTATTTTTAATTAGTTCTTGCATAGTCTTTTCTCCTCAAATCAATTATTTAACAACTGTACCAATAGTTTCGCCAACCATTGCGGCAACGATATTATCCGGCTTGTCGAGGTTAAATACTAAAATTTCAATTTCGTTGTCCATACAAAGCGAAGCGGCCGTACTGTCCATAACGTGAAGTCCCTGCTGTAAAACCTCAATATGAGAAAGGGTATCATACTTTTTAGCATCGGGATTAAGCTTGGGGTCACTATCATAAACGCCGTCAACATTGGTTGCCTTAAAGATAACATCAGCACCGATTTCAGCCGCTCTCAATGCCGCCGCAGTATCGGTAGAGAAGAACGGATTACCTGTTCCGCAACCGAAAATCACAACCCTGCCCTTTTCAAGATGCCTTACTGCCTTACTTCTGATATAAGGCTCTGCAATCTGGCGCATTTCAATTGCCGTCTGTACCCTTGCGGTAACGCCCAACTGCTCAAGTGCATCTGCCAAAGCCAAGGAATTTATTGAGGTTGCAAGCATTCCCATGTGATCTGCACGTGTTCTGTCCATCTTACCGCTGCTTCTGCCGCGCCAGAAATTGCCGCCGCCCACAACAATGGCAACCTGAACACCCATTTCCACACAGGTCTTAACCCTTTCACAAACCTCTAAAACCTTATCAAAATCAATACCGGAGCTTTTTTCTCCGGCAAGCACCTCACCGCTGAGCTTAAGCAAAACACGTTTATAAATAGGTTTCATATTTACACCTCTTTTTTTATTCCCTTATATTTTAACTTAATCTGCAATTAATGTCAATGAAATATATTCTATTATTATTTAATTTTTTGTTAAATAATTTCCCTTTTGCTGATAACAATAATTTTATAAAGCATTTTGGGGAGGAAACAAATGTCAGAGGATAAAAATAAATCTAAAGAAACACTTGAAGAAATAAAGGAATTAGGATCACTCACAAGCTTTGAGGGCAAGCATAAAATTTTTTGCCTTACAATTATAGGTGAAATTGAGGGACACAGCGTTCTGCCCGAGCAGAGTAAATCCACAAAATATGAGCACGTAATACCACAGCTTGTTGCTATTGAAGAAAGCACCGAAATAGAGGGACTTTTAATAATTCTCAACACTGTAGGCGGCGATGTTGAAGCAGGGCTTGCCTTGGCGGAGCTGATTTCGGGTATGAGCAAGCCCTCTGTAGCATTTGTGCTGGGCGGCGGTCACTCAATCGGTGTGCCGCTTGCGGTTTCTGCAAAAAAATCTTTTATTGCCCCCTCTGCCACAATGACTATCCACCCGGTGCGCACAAACGGTCTGGTTATCGGTGTACCCAGGATGATGAACCACTTTGCTAAAATGCAAAGCAGAATAACCGATTTTGTGGTTCGCAACTCAAATATAACCGCCGAAAAATTCACCTCGCTTATGATGAACACCGAAGAGCTTGTGACCGATGTGGGCACAGTGCTTACAGGCGAAAAGGCCGTTGAAGAAGGACTTATTGACGGAGTAGGAAGCCTTGGCAGTGTAATTGAAGAGCTTTATAGGCTGATTGAAGAAAAATAATAAATATCCTTCGCATAGCGGGCGGTATTTCATTTTCGGGCATAGCCCTAAACGATACTGGCGGCGCTGGGGTGCGCTTTTTGTTGGCCTGCCGGCCACGCAAAAAACTACCGGTTACCCTTAAAACGGGTCAAGGGCAGCGCCCTTGTCGTTGAGGGCGTGTGTTGTCGGAGTAGAAATTTTAAAACCGTACAGTCTGCCTTTCATTGAAGCCAAAGGCGGTTGTTGAAAGGAAATTACGCACAAACTATATTCCCG
>JAZQKT010000064.1:0-35599 GCA_045542295.1 Acutalibacteraceae bacterium | reverse complement strand
CCTTTGGCGCTTGAAGCTTTACCTCGGCACCAAACTTGGTTTTAAGGCGAGAAATAATAACATCTATATGCTGTTCGCCCAAGGCTTCAAGTATCTGCTCATGGGTTTCGTTGTTCATGTAAACCTTAATTGTGCGGTCTTCCTCCATCATGCGGTTAAAGGCAGAGGTGATTTTCTCTTCGTCGCCCTTAGCCTTGGGATAAACTGCCATTGAAAGTGTGGGAGCGGGGAAGTCAATAGCGGCGGCAGTAACATCACCCTTAGCCGAAAGAGTATCACCTGTAAGAACACTACCCAATTTGGAAACTGCACCGATATCTCCTGCACAGATACCTGCGGCATCCTCCTGCTTACCACCCTTGAGCCACATAACCTTGGAAATACGCACTTCATCACCTGTGCGGCTGTTGATAAGGCGGCAATCGTTACCTACCTTACCCGAAAGCACCTTGAAGTATGAAAGCTTGCCAACAAACGGGTCAGCAATTGTTTTGAATATTGTGAGCGCTGCGCCGCCTTCGGAGCTGAAGGCAACAGCCTCGCCGTCAGCCGTTTTATAGGTGCAATCGGCGGCAGAGGGCATAACCTTGAGTATGTTTTCAACCATCATACCTACAGCCGCACCTGTCTGCTGAATACCGCAGTAAACAGGGCAAATTTCTCCGCTCTTAATTCCGCTTGCAAGACCCTTAACAATTTCATCAGCAGTAAATTCTTCACCTGCGAAATATTTTTCCATCAATTCCTCATCGGTAGTGGCAATAGCCTCCAACAGCATACTGCGCATATCGTCAAGCTCGGTGCTTACAGGCATACGAAACTCTTTTGCTTCAACGCCCTCAAACACATAGGCTTTATTTTCGATAAGATTTATGTAGCACTTAACCTCATCGTTTTCAATATAAGGAACAATTACAGGACAGATCACAGCACCGTAATTACCTGCCAAGGCAGACAATACTCTGTAAAAGTGTGCGTGAGAAGAATCAAGCTTACCTACAAAAAAGGCAACACTCTTATTCTTTTTGCGTGCCTTCTCAAACGCCTGCTTTGCACCGACAGTAAGACCCGATTTGCCCGAAATTGCAATAATCGCACTGTCAGCCGCAGTGAGGGCCTCTTCTATTCCGCCTGCAAAATCAAAAAGACCGGGAGCATCAATAAGATTGATTTTTTGTCCCCCAACCTCCAAAGCATACACAGAGGTAGAAACTGATACCTTGCGCTTTTTTTCTTCAGCGTCAAAATCCATAACAGTTGTTGATTCGCCTGTTTTTCCTATACGGTCAACCGCTCCTGCATAATATAAAATAGCATCTGCCAAGGTGGTCTTACCCGAACCGCCGTGACCTAACAACGCTATGTTTTTGATTAAGTTTTCAGAATACTGTTTCAAAATAATACACTCCTTTGGGATAACGCATCTCTGCGAAAAATATTGTGAATACATTATAACACAATCTATTAGCAAATACAAACAGTTTTTTTCAAAACTTTCAAATAAATTTATTGAAATGTCATAAATTTGGAGTATTTGTAGAAATACGTAGCAAAAATATTACAAAATGTAATTTTTCTTTGTTCAAAAAGGCAAAAAAGTAACATTTTTGATACCAAATTGTAACCAAATTGTTTTTGATATTTTATATATTTTTAGTATATAATAGCATATAGAAAATTCGTTTGGAGGTGCAAATTATGAAAAAAGGTCTTTTGGCAGCCGCCGCAGTAGGCATTGCTGTTGTTGTTTTCTCTTTTTCGGCATTTGCATCTGCTAAACCCGACATTAGCGGTATAAAACAGCCCGCCACAGAAAAGGCAAAAGTGGTTACCGTTTCTAAAAGCAGAGATTTAGGCGCAGATTCTTCA
This sequence comes from Acutalibacteraceae bacterium, assembly GCA_045542295.1. Lineage (GTDB taxonomy): Bacteria > Bacillota > Clostridia > Oscillospirales > Acutalibacteraceae > UBA737. The sequence goes on along the minus strand of JAZQKT010000064.1, from coordinate 33,730 downwards.
AAAATTTTAGAAGCACGCTTCCTTAATATGCTTAACCACAATTTTGTTTATGATGAAACCTTTGATTCGGTTGAAGATATAATCAACAGCTCAATGCCTGCTCTGCTTGAGCATCGCGACAGCGAGGATGACGCTTTTATTTCGCAAACTTACGTTGAAGATTATATTTTTAATATGTACGGCATAACCGATGTTGACTTTGCCGAAATCAATAAGGAATTTGACCGAAAAGACGGTTTTGTTTACATTCTTCCCCGTGGTTTTTCAAACTACAGCCACAGCATCACTTCTGTGACCGCCAATGAGGACGGCAGCTACACCGTAACAACAAGGCTTACTGAAAACGGACATGACAGCACCGCCTTTACTGACACCTGCACAACCCTCTTTGTTCCGAATTCACAGTCTGCCTTTGGTTTTAATATTATTTATTCTAACATCGGCGGTAATGCTTTTACCATGTAAAAATTTAAACCCCTTGCAGTGAGTCTTGTCTGCAAGGGGTTCTTTATATATGTTTTTCTATATTTATAAATTATAAAAGCCGTCTCAAGATGAGACGGCTTTATGCTTTTTACTGATAGCTGGGTTCGATTATCTTTTTAACCTTGAACTGTCCTGTTGCAAATTTGTTTATATCAACCTTGAGTGTTTTTACATATTCGTTGATTGTTTTTTCATACTCCTCGTCAGCAATTAAATGACGAAGTGTAGAATCAAGTGCATCGATATAATAAGGATCTGCGTTAATGTCCTGCTTAACTGCAAGAACCAAACCGGACTTATCCTCAAGCTCAATAAGCTGAATTTCGCCAACTGCCATTTTCTTTACTGTCTCATAATACGCCGCATCATAGCCGGTATCCTCTGCACCGATAATGCTTGCATATTCATCCTTTGGCTTGGGCTCTTCGCTTTCTTCTTCGGTTTTTTCAGCGGTTTCTGTCTGCGCTGTAACTCCCTTGTACTCATCATAAACAGCCTTAAAGGTCTTGCTGCCGTCCTTAAGAGAATTCATATAGCCTGTGAACTTATTCTTAAGTGTGGTTTTGTCAGCATCGCTCATTCCTTCGGTATATTCAGCAGAAAGAATGTTAGCGGTTACAAAATTTTCGGACATTTTGGTCTTAAGCTTATCGGCCGCAATTTCCTTTTCGCCGCCCTTGCCGTAAAGGTGGTTGAAATAGGTTTCAGCATAGTAGTTGTCAGTCATATAATTGTTATATGTATTCTGGCTTACACCGTTAGGCTCATAATAAGCGGCTTCACCTTGTGCCCAAGCGTAGGAAGCATAAAGCTGTGCATTGCTCTTGTCTTCCTCTTTAAGCTCTAACTTGTTTTTACTGCAAAGAATCTTATATGCGGCAATGGTTTTTAAATTGCTGACAGCCTTTTCCTCAACCCATGTAACATAATCCTTATTTTCAACCTTTTTTGAATAAATATCAAAGCCGGTTGCCTGCTCTTCCTCTGTAATATCCTCATAAATAAGGGCTTTTGCTTGTCTGTCCGCGTCAAGGAGTGCACACATATAATATGCAGAAGTGAACTTAACTTCGCCTATTGTAACAGCTATTTCGTCCTTTTTATGACAGCCCGCAAATGAAAGTGCCAGTAAAAGCGTCAGTGCGGCCGCAATAATTCTTTTAAAACTTTTCATTTTCTTCCTCCGAAAGGTATTTTTCAATCTAATATACCTATTATATACTACGAATCCGAAAAAGTCTATAGTAAATTTTCAATTAACCCGTCTTTTTTCGGTTGACACATTTAAAAATATATAGTAACATTATTGAAGAACTTAAAAAGGTGATACTTAATGAATAAATATAAAACCCTTTTATCCAACACCCTGCTGATAAGTATGGGCACGTTTGGTTCTAAAATACTTGTATTTTTGATGGTAAGGTTTTATACCGAATACCTTACCACCTCTGATTACAGTACCGCTGACCTAATTGCACAAACCGCAAACCTGCTGTTCCCGATTATTTCGCTTGGAATAACCGAGGGCGTTTTTCGTTTCACGCTTGACAGTACAGCGGACAAAAAAAGTGTTTTCACCTACGGCTTTTCAGCAATAACCCTTGGCGGACTGCTCTTCTTTGCAGTGGCGCCGTTGCTGCTTTTTGTAAACGATTTTAAAAATCACATTTGGCTGATTGTGCTTTACACAATGGCAATGTCCTACCACGCACTTTGCTCACAGTTCATAAGGGCAGAGGGTAAAACTGCGCTTTTTGCCGTTCAAGGAATAATCAATACCGCTTTGGTAATTGCGTTAAACATTATATTTTTAGCCGTTTTCAATATGGGAGTTTTGGGCTATGTGCTGTCTGTAATAGTGGCTGACGGTATATGCACCGTTTTCTTAATTTTAAAGGAAAAGCTTTGGGGACAGTTTACTATAAACCCCCAAAGACACGTGCTTAAGGCTATGCTTAAATACAGCATTCCCATGATTCCAACAACAATCTTTTGGTGGATAACCAGTGTTTCGGACAGATATATGGTCAACGGCTTTATAGGAAGTGAGGCTAACGGAATTTATGCTATTTCCTATAAGCTTCCAACCCTTTTGACAATAGTTTCAAGCATTTTTATGCAGGCATGGCAGTTTTCCGCCGTCACCGAGTCGGAGGGCGATAAAAATGAGTATTCTGACTTTTTCAGCAAGGTTTGGGAGCCTTTTCAAGCGGTAATGTTTTTAGCAGGAAGTGCGGTAATTGCATTCGCAAAGCCGGCCATGCGCCTGCTCACAACAGCTGATTTTTACTCGGCTTGGAAATATATTCCGTTATTGTCCGTTTCAATGGTTTTTACCGCCTTTGCTTCCTTTACGGGAACGGTTTATGTTGTAACCAAAAAAAGCCAGCTTTCGTTTGTAACAGCATTTATAGGTGCGGCAACTAACATTGTTTTAAACCTTATTCTTATTCCGTCACCCTTAGGGGTGCAGGGCGCCGCCATAGCAACCGTTGCAAGCTATTTTATAGTTTTTATTATCCGTGCTGTAAATTCTCAAAAATATATACCCTTTAAGCTTGGTTGGGGTTATATTACAGCAAATACAGTCATAATTTTTATTCAGGCGGCAGTTATGGTTTTAACCCCGCCCTGTTGGATTTTAATTCAAGCATTGAGCGTTGTTGCTTTGCTTATTATCAACCGCAAGCCGCTTTTTATGAGTGTGAACAAAATCTTATCACCCATTATTAAAAGGAGATAGTTATGTTAAGCTTTTTATGGAAAACCACGGCAGGCAAAATTTTAATGACCTTTTTAGTTTCAATGGTGCCTATAATCGAGCTTCGAGGTGCCATCCCGATAGCTACGGGGGCAGGTCTTTCGCCTTGGATTGCAATTCCCGTAGCAATTGTGGGCAATCTTTTGCCGGTGCCTTTTATTATTTTATTTATAAAGAAAATTTTTGCCTGGATGCGTGCGACCAGCCCCAAGCTTAATGCCGTTGTAGATAAAATGGAAGCAAAGGCAGAAAAGAATAAGGATAGGGTTTTAAAATATGCTTTCTGGGGTCTTGCGCTCTTTGTTGCAATTCCGCTGCCCGGCACAGGTGCATGGACAGGTGCGTTGGTTGCCGCCATGCTTGATATGCCGCTTAAAAAGGCTTTTCCCTCCATAGCTATAGGCGTTGTAAGCGCAGGAGTTGTCATAGCCTTTATAAGCTACGGTGCCGCTGCTCTTATTTTCTAAAGAGGGCTTGACAAAACAGAAGTTAAGTGTTATATTATCGTTAATAGGATAGAGGTGCGATTAGTTATCAGTAGCTTTTGAATGTTAATTTCGGCAGAAAGATGTCAAAAGTGAAAGGAGCTGTCGCCGAAAGTGAATGTCGGCAGGCATTCAGCTTGGTAATTCGGAATAACATCTGTCTTACTGTCGCTTTTGCGGAGTGCTATCGAAATGAAGATGCAACACATATTGTATATTATATGTTTTTTCTGATTTTTGGTAGCCGAGCAATCGGCTATTTTTTATTGTATTTTTAAAAAAGGAAGTATTAATTATGAAAAAAACAATTTTTGAAGGTATGGCAACTGCTCTTATTACGCCTATTACCGAAAGCGGTATCGATTATGAAGCCTTTGGCAAGCTTATAGATTGGCAAATTGAAGAAGGAATTGACGGCCTTGTAATCTGCGGTACTACAGGTGAGGGCTCCACCCTTACTGACCAAGAACATAAGGATGCCATAAAATTCGCAGTTGAACGTGCAAACAAGCGTGTTCCCATTATTGCAGGCACCGGCTCTAACGATACGGCTTACGCTTTAGAGCTTACAAAATACGCCTGCGAGGTTGGCGTTGATGCTGTTCTTGTTGTAACACCCTATTACAATAAAGCAACCCAAAACGGACTTGTTAAAACCTTTACCCTTATAGCTGACGTTTCCTCTGTTCCGGTTATTCTTTATGATGTTCCCTCAAGAACAGGTGTTACAATGGCTCCGAAAACTGTTGCCGCATTAGCAAAGCACCCGAATATTGCCGCAATAAAGGCCGCAAGCGGAAATATTTCGCAAATTGCAGAAATCGCCGCTCTTTGCGGTGACGAAATTGACATTTATTCCGGTAATGACGATCAGGTAGTTCCTATTATGTCCTTGGGCGGAAAGGGCTGTATCTCTGTTCTTTCTAACCTTTTACCAAAGGAATCCTCACTTATGTGCAAAAAGTTTTTTGCAGGGGATGTTAAGGGCTCCTGCGAAATGCAGCTTAAATATCTTAACCTTATAAATGCCCTTTTCAGTGAGGTTAACCCTATTCCCGTAAAGGCGGCTATGGCTAAAATGGGCTTTTGTGAGGACTATCTGCGCCTGCCCCTTACTCCTATGGAGGACAGCACACGTGAGGTGCTTTATAACGAAATGAGAAAAGTCGGTATTAATATATGATTTGTGACAATATTTCAGTAAACCAAAAGGGTCACCTTACCTTTGCAGGCTTTGATACGGTTGAGCTTGCACAAAAATACGGTACTCCCCTTTATCTTATGGACGAAGAAAAAATAAGAGAAAGGGTTAGAATTTATAAAACCGCTATGGAGAAGCTTTTCCCCAAAAATTCTGTTCCCGAATTTGCAAGCAAAGCCTTTTCAACCAAGCAGATTTACAGAATTATGGCAGAGGAAAACGTGGATATTGACGTTGTTTCCTGCGGTGAGATTTATACTGCAAAAACGGCAGGCTTCCCAATGGAAAGAGCATATTTTCACGGCAACTGCAAAACCGATGCCGATATAGAATTTGCTATTGACAGCGGTGTGGGCTATTTTGTAATCGATAACGAAGAGGAAATGTTTGCGCTGGACCGAATCGCTAAAGAAAAAGGCGTTACACAAAAAGTACTGTTGCGTGTAACACCGGGCATTGACCCTCATACACACAAAAAAATATCCACCGGCTCGGTGGAATCAAAATTCGGTATAGCCATTGAAACGGGTCAGGCAAAAATCGCCGTAGAGAAACTTCTCTCCCTTGCTAATATCAAACTTTGCGGCTTTCACTGCCATATCGGTTCACAAATATTTGAAAGTGAGCCTTTTATTACGGCGGCAGAAATTATGCTGAACTTTATAAAGAAAATTAAGGATGAACTTAATTACACAGCCGCTATGCTTAATCTCGGCGGCGGCTTCGGTGTAAGATATGTTGAAAGTGACCCCGAAATTGATTATGCCGAAAAAATTGCAGAGGTTGCCGCTTCAATAAACGAACGCTGTGACAAATTAGGTCTGGCAGTACCCGTAATTCATTTAGAGCCGGGCAGAAGCTTTGTTGCAGATGCAGGTATGACACTTTATACCGTTGGCGGAGTTAAAGAAATTAAGGGCTACAAAAACTACGTCTCGATTGACGGCGGTATGGCAGATAACCCCCGTTTTGCACTTTACGAGTCGGAGTACACCGTAATTTTGGCTTCCAGAGCTAATGACCAAAAGGATTACACCGCAACGGTTGCAGGAAAATGCTGTGAATCGGGCGACCTTATCGGTGAGGATTTTAAAATCACCAAGCCAAACAGAGGCGAAATTTTAGCAGTGCTTACCACAGGCGCTTATAATTATTCTATGGCATCTAACTATAACAGGCTTCCGCGTCCTGCAGTTGTAATGCTCAAGAGCGGCTGTGATTACCTTGCGGTAAAGCGTGAAACCCTTGATGACGTTTGTAGGCTTGATATTTAAACACATAATTTATTACTGTTGAGAGGTGTTAAAGGTGGTATATATCGGTAACGATTGGGATGAAATTTTAAAGGACGAATGGGAAAAGCCTTATTATAAACAGCTTCGTGCCTTTCTTAAAAAGGAATACCAAACCCAAACGGTTTACCCCGATATGCACGATATTTTCAATGCCCTCAAGTATACCTCCTTTTCCGATACCAAGGTTGTAATTATCGGTCAAGACCCCTATCACGGCTTTGGTCAAGCACACGGACTCTGCTTTTCGGTAAAAAAGGGTGTTATGCCGCCCCCGTCTCTTAAAAATATTTTCAAGGAGCTGCAAAACGATTTAAATATACCCATTCCGCCCCACGGTGAGCTGACCGATTGGGCAAAGCAGGGTGTTTTATTGCTCAATGCAGTGCTTACCGTTCGTGAGGGCATGCCCACCAGCCACAAGAATATGGGCTGGGAAACATTTACCGACCGTGTTATTGCGGAGCTTAACAAAAAGGATACTCCCGTAATATTTATGCTGTGGGGCGCATACGCCCAGAAAAAAGCGGAAATTATAACCAATCCTATCCATAAAAAGCTGGTATCTGTGCATCCGAGTCCGCTTTCGGCAAGCCGAGGATTTTTTGGTTGTAAGCACTTTTCAAAAGCAAACGAAATGCTAAAAGACTGCGGACTTTCTGCCATTAAATGGTAACTCTTGATTTTTTTGACATTTTATGGTAATATATAGGCTGACAGGGTTAGATACCTGTCAGCCTATACTTATGTAGAAAGGACGTCTTAAAAAATGAAATATTCAGGTGTTGTAAGACCTGTTGACAAGATGGGCAGGGTTGTAATCCCTAAAGAAATCCGCAAGCAATTACAAATCGAAAACGATGTTGACAGCTTTGAAATTTTTGTGGACGGCGACACTGTGCTGTTGCGTAAATTTCAGCCGTCCTGCATTTTTTGTAACACTGTCCTTCACGAAAGCGTTCAGCTTGAAGGCTACAGCGTTTGTACCGACTGTATAAACCGCCTTCAAGCCTTAAAGGAAGAGCTCGAGACAGAATAACACCGAGGCCTAGCCTCGGTGCTTTTTTGTTTTAAAAATTAAGTTTCATTTCCCTAACCTCTTTACAAACCCTTTGAATTGCCGCTTCGTACCGCTCCCAACGCTCAGGATTTTCGCGGTCGAAAAGTACATCAAGAGAAATATCATTCTCGTTCCACGTTTTCCAATTATAAAGGTGTAGGCCGCCGGGATGCTTTTCCTCCTTTAAAAGCTTTAAGAAAAATTCCAAATGGGCAATGCAATAATCCTCATCGCTTTTATAACCGCCCCAGGTCATATTTTGCCTTGCATTTGGATAATACCAAATATTAGGCTCGCCTATCATCAAATCTTTTAGCTTTTTATAATATGTTCTATAATACATTTCGCCGCTTGTAATTTCGGGCGCTGTTGCCTGAAATTTTTTGAATTGCTCGCTTAAGGTGTGCTGATACTCGGGTCTTACATCATAATCATAGCTGTCAAAGGCGATATCTGTTATGTATTTACTTGCATATTTTTCAAACTTAATATAGGCATCGGGGTCACTTTTGTTGCCCTTTTTACCCGTAACCTCATAAGCCGAGAAAACAGGGAAAATTCTTTTGCCAAACTCCTCGGATATGGCCTTTGTCATTGCGAGAAAATCGTCATTAGTCTGACCTCTGAGGAGCGGCTCATCCCAATGAAAGCCTACAACCGTATCCCACAAGCCTTTGTCCTTTAAAAGCTTTTCTGCAGACTTGGCTTCCTTCATAAATTCGCCTATGGTCTGAATTTTGCTGTTAAAATTCTTTTGATTAAGCCATATCATATCACCGTTTTCTGCCGCCATTCTGCATTGCAGAACAACCTGCCCCGTTTCGTGACAGCCTATGTGGTATCCGTTACAATAGCCCTTGTTTATCACACGCTTCATTTCGCAAGGTCCTATTCTTCCCACATTTAAATGGTAAATCATAAAACCGCATTTATCCTTTGCCGAATAACTCATTTTTTTAACCTCCTAAAGCAATAAAAATTATAACCCATATCTTTCGCCCTTATCGGATAAAAGCAAAGCTCCATTATCCACAACTACGGTTGCACCCGTAACAGAAGCAGCCGAATCGGACGCTAAAAATAAAACCGTATTAGCAACCTCTTCTACAGTTGCCCATTTTTTAAGCGGTATTTTATAAAAAGTACTTTCCTTATCGTCAAGCCTTGCCGCTCCCGTGTCCACCCAACCGGGCGCCACGGTATTGACTCTGATACCGTATTTTGCCATTTCTATTGCAATATGCTCTGCCATTTTGTTAAGTGCCGCTTTCATTGTTCCGTAAACGCTTACATCTGCAAAATGGGCAACCGCATTGTTAGAAGAAATAACAACAATATTTCCTTTTTTGCCGTATTTTATCATTTGCTTGCAAGCCGCTTGCATACAAAAATATGCAGCCTTTACATCTACTCGGTATATTTTTTCAAAAAGTTCCTCTGAGGTGTCCAAAAACGCTGATTTTTCGGTTATTCCCGCATTGTTTACATATAAATCCACTGCGCCCAATTTTTGCTCTACCTCAAGAAACATGGGCGCTATTACCGAAATATCGGAAAGATCGGCCTTAATTGCCACAGCTCGTCTGCCCAGCTTCTCTATACTGTTACAAACCTCTTCGGCGGTTTCGGCGCTCGAATAATAATGTACCGCTACATCATACCCTGCTTTTGCAAGCCTTAAGGCAATACCCTTGCCTATGCCTGTGCCGGCACCCGTTACTAACGCTACCATTTAAATCCCCTTTCTAAACTCGGATATATCTGCTAAAAACGGCTTTCTTCCGCAAGCATTGGGCTTAAACAGAAAGCAGTTGCCCCCATAGCCGCTATCGTCATCACCTTTTGCCGATGTTACAAAAACTTTATCAAGCTTTTCGCCTATGAACGCAGGACAAGAAATGTATTTTGCGGGGAATTTTACCGTTTCGGTGATTTTTCCTTTTTTAGTATCAATCTTCACTACCGAACCGCCGCCCCAAATCGCAACCCATAAATTACCCTCACAGTCTATGCAAAGTCCGTCAGGCTTACCGACGAAATCGGGCAATAAACCAAAGTCAATAAGTGTTTTTTCCTCTTTAAAATCGGGATAACTGTATTCCACGATTTTTTGGGTTGCCGTGTCACAATAATAAAGCCTTTTGCCGTCTATACTCCAATCAAGTCCGTTTGAAATTGTAACACCCTGTAAAACGGCAGTTAACTTTCCTTTTTCAAGACAAAACAAACTGCCCTTTCCTTCATAAGACAAGGTTCCGACAAAATATCTGCCGTCAGGCGAAACCTTGCCGTCATTAAACCTCTCACCGCTGTTTTGCGGTCTCCCCGCAATAAGCCGCATATCCTCGGTATAGATACCGTCCTTCATTGCATATATTATTTTTCCATCCCTGCAAAGTGCCATTGAACCCGTCTCACTCTTAAGGGGGATATAGGTTGCTTCCAAAGTTCTGATATTTAAAACAATACGCTTTTTACCCTTGATATCAAGAAAATTAACCAAACCCGTTTTCTCATCCCAAAGCGGATTTTCACCCAAACCGATATCATCAAATCCAATTGTATAAACCTTTATTTTCAAAACCTCACCTATATCTTTTTCCAGCCGTAAATTTCGGCAAGCTCACGATAATAATCACAAAACATTCGGTCATAAATTTCATCCGAATTAAAAGACGGCTTTCGGCAATAATCACTTTTTATAATGCCTCTAAGCTTTAAAATTTTCTTTTCAAAGTATATAATCTGTTCAACATTTTGTCTTATGTGATTAAGCATAGGCAAAAGCGCCGAATGAACACGAATTGCTTTTTGACGGTCGCCTGCAAAATAGCTGTTATAAATATCAAGATACACATCAAACATAGAACAGCCCGGCATAGCTCCAATAGCTCCCCTGTCAAAACCTTCTATAAGCTGATACCCTGCGTTACCGATAAAAATACCGATGCTTTCATTTTGTTTGTTCATTTTTGAAAGATACGCACCCACGGGTTTACACTCAATTTTATAATACTCAATATTGGGACACTCTTGGCTGAGTCCGATAAAAACTTCGGGTGAAATTGCAACACCGGTCTGCTCGGGTGCATATTGAGGCATTACGGGCAGCTTCACTGCTTTTGCCACTGCTTTGATATGCTCTGCAATGGCATTAGCGCCGGGCTTAAGGAAAAACGGCGGCAACAGCATAAGACAGTCCGCGCCCAACTCCTCAAAATGCTTTGCCTGCAAAACTGCGGCCTCTGTTGCGTGTTCGGTTACCGAAAGCACTGCCTTTCCGCCGCACTTATGGCAGGTTTCTATTGTAATAACCGCAAGCTTCTCCTTTTCCTCGGCCGTAAGCTTATAATATTCACCTGCAATTCCAAACAGGGTTGCTCCTTGGCAACCGCCCTCTATTAAGGTTTTTACCAAATTTTCAAAGCTTTCGTAATCCACTTCACCGTTATCGGAAAACGGTGTAGCAATAATGGGGAATATACCTTTAATTGCTTTCATTTATTTATCCTCGCTTTTCACTTCTTTTAAAACAGATTTTACGGCATCACAAAATAAACCCACATCAACAGAATACGATATATATTTAACACCGTGTTTTTTCCATTTCTTTGCATTTGCTACAGTATCTGTAAAAACACCCACCGCAACATTATGTTCTTTACACTGTGCCACTATTTTTAGCATTGCTTCTTCAACTGCCGGATGATCTATTTCGCCCGGAACTCCAAGTGCTTGCGAAAGATCGTACGGCCCGATGAATAAAACATCTGCACATTCGGTCTGTAAAATTTCTTTTAAGTTATCTATACCGTCTTTTCCTTCAATTTGTAAAACCAGCACTGCGTTGTTAGCCTCTTCAAAATATTCAAAACGGTTTTTACAACTATAATTTGCAGCCCTTACAAATCTGCACACCCCTCTCATTCCTTGAGGTGCAAATTTAGTGAGTTTTTTTACCTTGAGCGCATCTTCTGCCGAAGATATTTGCGGCACCTGAATTCCGCCTGCGCCTATATCCAGCACTTCACCCATTACAGAAAAATTATCTTCCTTCACACGAACTATCGGAAAAACACCTGATACCTGTGCCGCACGAACAAGATTTTGAACACTTTGAACACTGTTAGGGCCATGCTCTAAATCTATTATTACAAAATCTGCGCCGCTATAGCCCATACACTCAATAAACGCAGGGTCTCCCGTTTTAGAAAAAATACCGAATACAGTATCGTTTTTTAATTTTTCTTTGAATTTTTTTATCATCTCTTGCATAATTCAATACACCCTTATTCAACATACTGCATATATTTAAGATCACAGCCCTCGTCAGCTTGAGTTACATTATCAATAAAGTTTCGCAGGAAACCGCGCTTAATATCGGGGTGGGTTTTGGGCTTGAATGTCTTTAAACGTTCTGATATTTCTTGCTCGGTAAGTTCTACCTCAATAATATTATTATCAACATCAAGATGTATAATATCTCCGTCACGAATAGCCGCAAGCGGACCGCCGACAGCACTTTCGGGTGCCACGTGCAAAACCTGTGTGCCAAAGCAACCGCCCGACATCCGCGAATCGCTAATGCGAACAAAATCATTGTATCCCATTTTGTTAAGCTTTGGCGGCAGCGGCATATTATTTCCGTTTTCAGGCATACCTGGTGCCCCAACAGGGCCAAAGCCTCTGAGCACTATAACGGTATCGGGTGTCATATCCGAATTTTCGTCAAGCAAATACTTCTGACATTCTTCCAAGGACTCAAAAACCTTGGCAGGACCTCTGTGATTAAGAAGCCTTTTACTTGCCGCCGAGCGTTTTATTACTGCTCCCTTGGGAGCCAAATTTCCGTAAAGCACAGCTATACCGCCCTGCTCTTCAAGCGGATTATCAAGCGGACGGATAACATCCTTATCGTAGGGCATATCCGCACCTTCAAGATTTTCGCCCACCGTTTTACCGGTAACGGTTAAGCAATCGGTATTAAGACTGCCCTCGAGCTCCTTCATAAGCGATACCACGCCGCCTGCATTGTGGAAGCCTGTTCCTACAGACTCTGTACCGTGGGGCTTAACATTAACAAGCACCGGGGTTTCTTTGCTGATTTTCTCGAAATCAGCAAGCTTTAAATCTATACCTGCTCGCCTTGCAATAGCAATCAAATGAATTATTAGGTTGGTAGAGCCTCCTGTAGCCATAAGCACACGAATTGCATTCTCAAGCGACTTCTCGCCGAAAATATCAAGGAAACGTATATCCTTTTTAACAAGCTCAACTATCTGCCTGCCCGTTTCCTCTGAAGACCTTAATTTTTCTGCAGAAACTCCAAGGCTTGATGCGGCACCGGGAAGACAAAGCCCCAGCGCTTCAACAACAGTTTGGCAGGTATTTGCCGTGCCCATAATCGGACAAGCACCCGCACTTCCGTAAAGACATCCCTCATGGCGAGTCATCTCGTCAAGAGAAATTTCACCCGCAGTGTATCGGTTGTAGAGATAAAAGCTATCTGTACCGCAAGAAAGTGACTGTCCTTTATAATTTCCCGGCAGCATTGCCCCACCGGGAAGATAAATTGTGGGTTTATTAGCCGAAGCCGCCGCCATTAAATGTGCAGGTACATTCTTATCGCAACCGCCTATAAGCACAATACCGTCAAACGGGTGGCGTGCTATAAGCTCCTCGGTGGTAACAGACAATAAATTTCTGTAAACAAGGCTTGAAATATCAAAAAACACTTCGCATATCGAAAGGGTGTTGACCTCTAACGGAAAACCGCCTGCCGCCCAGACTCCGCGTTTTATAGCTTCAGAAAGTTGTCTGAAATGAAGATGACCCGGATTGGTTTCCGCCCAAGTATTGATAATTCCGATGAACGGCTTTTCAATGTCCTTATCGGTATACCCCATTGACTTTATAAGTGCGTTTCTTATAAGACCCGTGCGGTCCCCTCTTTTTTTCCATTTTTCAGAATAATTATGCTCCATTCTAACATTCCTTACCTTTCGGTTAATATAACTTGCTCGGGTAAAATTTCTTTTTCCTTATATACATAAGTTTTTTCGCCGAAATTTGCCACAACCTCATATTTTTCCCCGAAAACCGACCTTGCAACCGAATAATCATCAGTGAGAAATTCAAAATCGGTCATTGCAAGTGTTGCGGTTTTGCGGTTTATCTCGGTGATTTTTTTATAGCTCGCAAGAACGCTGTCCTTAACCCTTTTAAAATTGCCTACCGAGAACGAATATATGGGCATTGCGCCGAAAAGACAGCAAAACAATGTTCTTCTTGCGGTAAAATCGGGCGTTGCCGCAGTAGAATCACCCCAATAGGCAAAGGAAAGCAAGCAATCGTGATACACCATCTGCCAAAGCGGCATTCTGCACTCGGGGTTAAACATATATTTTTTCAAATATTCGGTTTGTTCGGCATTATGAATGTGGGCTTGATTTCTGCCGCTATCATCAAATCTGAAGCAATCGGGGCTGTGCATACCCTCACTGTAAACCAAATCATTTATAACCGCCTCAAAGCCGTCCTCTGTGCCTGCAATAAGACCCATATCTCCAAGAGCCTTAAAGCCGTTGCTTTTAACCCTTGCGCACTCCTCTATGGTTACGGGATGCTCCTTACTGTGACATTCTTCAAGGTTGCCGCCGTAAACATCAATAAATCTGCCCTTGTAACAGGGGAATTTTTTAAGTATTTCGGGCACCTCTTTTTTTATGCGTTCTACCGCAACTACGGGGCAAAGCTTATTTTGGTGATGATACTCACCGTCATATCCCTTGACTCCCCAAGCATTTACAGGCTTTCCGTCTGCAGCGATTTTTAGTCCCTTGGGGTAATCGCTGATACGCCTTCTTGTGTAATCGCAATTATTGATGCGATTTTTAGGCACCTTATCAAGCATATCGGGATTCCACACATCACTGTAATTATCATACTGCGTGGAAATATATCCGTATTTTCTGTACAAGGGCTCAACAAGAGGGGAATCACCCTCAAAAAATATACCGATCATTGCTTTATCAATTCCGCCGTCATAAAGCTCTTCGGCAGTTTTCAGCAAATCCGCTCCAACCAATGGTGACTCATCTGTATCGGCTGTAGAATACATAACACTGTCATAACAATCGTTCCAGATCCAAAAAACAGCGCCGCCCGAGAGCTTTTCTATTTCTTTGTTTGCCGCCTGCTTTTCGGCAAGGGTTATAAGCTTTGTTTCTTTGAGCTCGCGGTAGCTGCGGCAGGCATCGATTATCCTATTAAACACACCGTAATAAACCGTATCTCTAACGTTTGTATTAAGGCCCAGCTCATAAAGTCCCTTGTTCTTAACCAAGCTGTAACCTGCATCAATACCCTTTTTCAGTGCTATAAGAAGATATTTTTTCTGCCTTTCAACAATTATCATACTCATAGTGCCGCTACGACTTTGGAATTTACATTTTATATTATCCAAATCAAAATCGCCGCCGTCATAGCTTTCTTCGGCACGAAGAGCAACCCCCTCATCAATGGGAAGCATTATTCTGTCACCCTTTTTTATTTCGGGCACAGGCAAAAGACCTTCCCCTTCAAGCGAAAAAAGCTTTCCGCAAGCTGTTGGCAGTGTATTGCCTTTAAACAAAAATTCCACACCGTCTGAAAAAAACGCAAAGCCGTTTTTCTTTTCCGCCAAAACCACAAGACCACCTCGGTACAATTTATGTATTTTTTGAAATTATAACATTCCAAAACCTTATTTTAAAATATGTTTTTTTGACAATTATATGGACATTTTTGACTTTTGGGTGTATACTGTAAAAGAGGTGGTTTACTTGGAAGATTTAACAATTTTTGAAAAGCACTCCGAGCTTTTTACTACCAATATAGGTATGTATTACTGCGGGAAACGCATTAAAACCAAAAATCACACCTACGGACCCGAAATACGCACCCACTATTTGTTGGTGTTGGTTAAAAGCGGCAGCGCCGTGCTTCATAAGGACGGAAAGGATATACCCTTTGGTAAAAACGATTTGCTTGTAATGTTTCCTGATGAAAAAATACACTACACCGCCCTTACAGATTGGTCAATTAACTGGATTGGCGTTTGCGGTGTCGGTTTGGAAGAAATTTTTGAAGCCCTTTGCGTCACGAGAAAGCACCCCTTGCTTCATACCCACAACACCGAGACTCTTTTGCAGATAATGAACAAGCTTTACGATATTAAATACGATAATACCCTTGCCTGCAAATATGCAACAAACTCTCTCTTGCTCAATTTTTTTGCCGAGCTTATAGCTAACACAGACAAAACCGTAGGTGCCGACCCTGTAGCGACAGCAACCGAAATAATCAAATACAATTATAATAATGACATAAGCATTAAAGCTTTAGCCGAAATGCAGTTTTTGGACAGCGCCTATTTTTCACGCCTTTTTAAAGAAAAATTGGGCGTTTCACCAAAGCAATACATTTTAAATTTGCGGCTTAAAAAGGCAAAGGAGCTGCTTTCGGGGAGCAACTATACGATAAAAGAAATTTCACTTACTGTAGGATTTGCCGACCCCCTTTATTTTTCCAAGCTTTTTTACAAAAAAACAGGTCTTTCACCCACAAGCTACCGAAAAACTGCTGCAAAATAGTTTTTCTTGTGTTGTTAAGTAATGTGTTGTAAAATATATGCAGCCTAATTGAGGAGAACGAAAATGAAAATAAAAACAAAACGCGTGGATTATTCTTATTTAGAAAGGATTAATGCCCCAAAGCACCGCCGTCCCCAAAAGCCCTGGTGGATTCTTGGCGCTTTGATACGCATTATCTCTCTTCCCGACCTTATTGCAACCCGCTTTAAATTCACAAAAAAGCGTATGGATAAGGCAGGAAAAGGACCCTACCTTATCCTTATGAACCATTCAAGCTTTATTGACCTTAAAATAGCATATAAAATATTCTTCCCCAAGCCATTTAGCATTGTTTGCACATCGGACGGCTTTGTAGGCAAAAGCTTTTTAATGCGAAAGCTGGGGCTCATACCAACCAACAAATTTGTGACCGATGTCACCCTTATAACCGATATTTTGCACGCAATAAAGAAAAATAACTGCAGTGTGCTTATGTATCCCGAAGCCAGCTACACCTTTGACGGCTGTGCTACACCCTTACCCCAAAAGCTTGGTGTACTTATTAAAAAGCTTGGTGTGCCGGTAGTTACGGTTATGACCGACGGTGCATTTTTAAGAGACCCCTTATACAATGGACTTCAAAAGCGCAAGGTTAAGGTTTCGGCAGAGGTTAACTGCCTTTTCACAAAGGAAGAGATAGCCGCAGCATCCGTCGAAGAATTAAGCCTTGCTTTAGAAAAGGCTTTCACCTTTGATAATTTTGCCCGCCAGCTTGAAGCCAAAACCCCAGTTACCGAACCCTTTAGGGCTGACGGACTCCAGCGCATACTCTATAAATGTGAAAGCTGCGGCTCGGAAGAAAAAATGACCGGCAAGGGGACAACCCTTAAATGTGAAAACTGCGGTAAGGAATACACAATGGATATTTACGGCCGCCTCTTGTCAAGCGGCGGTGAAACGCGGTTTTCACATATCCCCGATTGGTATAACTGGGAGCGCGAATGCGTTAAAAAAGAGCTTTTGGACGGCTCTTACCTGCTTAATACCGAGGTTGAAATCGGAGTTCTTGCCGACTATAAAGCAATTTATATGGTAGGTGACGGACATCTCACCCACACCGCCGAAGGCTTTACCCTTACCGGCTGTGACGGGAGGCCCAACTACAGTCAAAGCGCCGCCGCCTGTTATGGGCTTTATGCCGACTATTTTTGGTACGAAATAGGTGACGTTATTTGCATAGGCGATCGCAAACGCCTATATTACTGCTTCCCAAAGGGAAAAGCCAATGTTGCCAAAGCCCGCCTTGCGACAGAAGAAATTTTTAAACTTCATAAAGCTGACACAATTTCTTTGAGCAAATAGTAAAACGGTTGCAGTGGATAATCCACTGCAACCGTTTTTTAGTTTCTAAATTAAATTTTGGAAAGTAAATTATCAATTGAGGTGTCGTTTTTCAAATCAACCTCGCAGGGCTTTTTGCAAACCGTCCACTTTTCTGTATGCTCACTGGTGTCTCCGGGGTTTACGGTTTTAAGCTCACCCAGGGTTTCAAATTCAAGCATTACATTGTTGGTATATGTCTCAAAGGAACAGCCGCCGTCAGGATATTTTGCGGTTGGATGGTATGTTTTATAATTCTTTTTAAGAATATCCTCGCCCAAAACATAATAAGCTGTACCGCAGTTAAGGTCAAAGCCGAGCTTAATCGGTTTTTCGGCATTAACATCCTGCCTTACCGTAACATATTTATTTCCCCAATAAATACGGTCATTGCTCATATCGGTATAAGGCCAAACAGATATAATTCTGTTAGAAAGAAGTCCTGTATCGTTGGTGTTCATAGGAACTATAAGTGTACCGCCCTTGTCACAAACCGAAAGCGCCCAAATGGCAAATTCCTGCGGTTTGTCGGCAATGTTGGTCACCCTCATAACAACCTCCATTTCGGCAGTATTGTCACTCATCTTAAGCTCCATGGTCTTAACAATGCCAACCTCGGTATCGGGCAGTGGAGTGAAAACAGCACCGCAATCGGTGGCTTTATAATCAACCGCTCTGTCATCGGGAAGATAGGTTTCGGGGTCGCTTTCGGGAGAAAGCCAAATGCGGTGACCGCCAAAGTTTTCCCAAGCTCTGCCCTCGCCCCAAAAATCGGTATATGTCTTTTCTGCCTTTGGTGTATAGGCGCTTCTGTCACTCGACATAAAGTTAGTTCCGCCCACATATCCGAAGCTGATGATACGTGGTCCTAAATCAACCGTTACCAACGCTTCAATTACACCATTTGAAATACTGACACATTTACCGTATTCCTTAAAGCTTTCAATTTCCTTTACTGTTACCATTTTTATCACTCCGTCTTAATAATTTTTGCTGTATATTCCAAACCGCAGGGCAGCGGCTTGGCAAGGGTTAAACCAAATAAATCGGTAGCCCGGCATTCGGTTTCAAAGACCTTCTTTTCCTCTTTACCCAACTGCTCAATATCGGCAAATCGGGCAACTACGGGTATTTTCGACAGCTTTGCCGCCCGTTTCAGCTGTTCTTCGCCCTTTTTATTAAAGCCCAACACTCTAATATAGGGCGGTTCTTTCATAAACCAACTGTTATCCGCCCCAAGGAATGCCGTCAGCGCCAGGCGCCTTATCCTGGCATGGGTATACCGCTTAACCTTAACCCTATTATAAAGGTCCTCTAAACTTTCTGCAAGTCTAATTGCATCAAAAAGCTTATTTTCCACACCCTCACTGATGTCGGGAAGGCGTGAAAGCTCTGCCACAGACATTCCCCTTAAAACCGCAAGCACTGCGCGATCAATACGTGACATATCGGATATATTATCCTCATTTAAAAGCTCCAAAACGCCGTCGCTCATATATTTACGGCAAAAAGAAACATCATTGCCACGCAACTTTTCCCTTAAAAGCGATGCCGAAACAAGCTCTGCCTCCTCTAAAGAATCGTGGCAGGCGCCCTCTCTCTTTACGGTTTCAAACTCCAAATCAAAACCGAGCCGCTTTGACGCCTTTATATATTCAACCGCAAGATTATTGTTTGGCTTTGAAAGTATATCACCCTCTAATCCGCAACATCTTGCCGCCTGTTCTCTTGCCGCCGCAAAGGTGACTCCTGAATTAAGCCTTTCGGTAAGCTTTAGAGAAAACTCGTCCCCCAGCAACATATCTGCCGCTTTTCGAAGTGCGTCAATATCTCCGCACTCACTTCCGAACATTATTTTCTCACAACCGATATTTTTAAGAATACTTACCCCGCCCAAGGCAAAATTTTCGGCTGTAGACATTGACCACAGCACCGGCAGCTCTACCACTAAATCTACACCGCATTTAAGTGCCGCCTCTGCACGAATGCGCTTTTCTGCAATAGCCGCTTCCCCTCTTTGCACAAAATTGCCGCTTATAACCGCTACAACGGTTTCGCCGTTTTTAGCCGCATTTATCAAAAGCTCATGCCCTTTGTGCAAAGGATTAAACTCTGCAATTATGCCTGTTACCGCCAAAAAATCACCCCTTTGTTAAAAAACACTTGAAAAACCGCTTATTTTGAAGTATTATATATTGGTTAGAATATGCAATTTTATTATTGCAAGTATAATTTATCATATTTTTTTAAAATCTTCAATACAAGTTTTTAAACGGAGGAGAAAAAAATGAAAATTTTTGTTGTAAACGCAGGCAGTTCATCACTTAAATATCAGCTCATTGATATGGAAAATGAACAGGTGCTTTGTAAAGGTCTTTGTGAAAGAATAGGCGTTACCGGCGCAATCTCTCACAAAACGGCTGACGGCAGAACCTATGTTGCCGACACCGATATGCCTACCCACAGTGAGGCTTTTGAGGCTGTAGTTTATGCTATGACCAAGAGTGACGCCAAGGTTATTGACTCTTTTGATGAGGTTTCTGCTATCGGTCACAGAATCGTCCAGGGCGGCAGTATATTCAAGGGCTCTTGCATTATTACACCCAAAGCTTTGCAGGATATTGACGATTTGGGAGCTTTGGCACCTCTTCACAATCCTGCTCACGTATTGGCAATCAAGGCCTGCATCAAAACCTTTGGCGAGAAGAAGCCGCAGGTTGCTGTATTTGATACTTCATTCCACCAAACAATGCCCGATAAGGCTTATATGTTCGCACTTCCCTACAAGTATTATGAGCAGTACGGTGTTCGCAAATACGGCGCACACGGTACCTCACACCACTTTGTAAGTGACCGTGTTGCCGCTCTTGAAGGCAAGGATAAGAAGGACATTAAAATCATCACCTGCCATTTGGGTAACGGTTGCTCTATCACCGCTATTAAGGACGGCGTTTGTGTTGACACCTCAATGGGCTTTACCCCTCTTGACGGCTTTATGATGGGAACCAGAACAGGTACACTCGACCCCTCTGCCCTTACCTTTATTGCCGAAAAAGAAAATCTTACTCCTGCAGACATTAACCGCATCTGCAACAAGGAGTCGGGCGTTCTCGGCGTTTCGGGCGTTTCTAATGACAATCGTGACGTTGTTGAAGCCGCTAAAAACGGTAACGACAGAGCACGTCTTGCAATCGAAATGCAACGTTATCAAATCATTAAGTTCATAGGCTCTTATGTTGCCGCTATGAACGGTGTTGATGCTATCGCATTCACAGGCGGCATCGGTGAGAACGACAAGGGCTTGCGCAAGGACATTTGCGACAGTCTAACCTATTTGGGTGCAGAAATCAGTGACGAAAGCAATGCTGTAGGCGGTAAAGAAATCAAAATTTCTACCGAGAACAGTAAGGTTAATATTTACGTTATCCCCACAAATGAAGAGCTTGCCATTGCAAGAGACACCTTGGCACTTATTTCAAAATAAACTCTAAGGAGCTGTATTATGAATATCGCTGAAATTAAATCGGCAATCTCTGCCGGCAAATTTGACGATAGCTTCACCATGCTTTACGGTGACCCCGTTTCGGCACAGAAAAGATATTTGGGAGCTTGTGAAGAATTTGAAGCACTTTACCCCGAATCGGGAGAAATCCGCATTTTTTCTGCCCCCGGCAGAACCGAAGTTGGCGGCAATCATACTGACCATCAGCACGGCTCTGTGCTTGCTGGCAGTGTAAACCTTGACGTTATAGCAATAGTTTCGCTGAATGACGATAATACTATCCGCATTAAATCCGAGGGCTACGATATGGATACCGTGACTGTAGGAGAATTTTGTAAGGCTCCCGGTGAGGAAGGCAAAGCAATTTCCTTAATTCGCGGTGTGTGCCATCGCTTTGCGGATTTGGGCTGCAACATTAAAGGTTTTAACGCTTATACCACTTCAAACGTGCTTAAAGGCTCGGGACTTTCCTCGTCCGCCGCATTTGAGGTGCTTATCGGTAACATTTTAAACGGTCTTTTTGAGGGTAATGCTACCCCTATTGAGATTGCAAAAATCGGTCAGTTTGCAGAACGCGAATATTTCGGCAAGCCCTGCGGTCTTCTTGACCAGATGGCAAGCTCCTTAGGCGGCTTCACCTATGCTGATTTTAATGACCCCACTGAGCCTATCACCGAAAGCATTGACCTTGATATTAAAAGCTACGGCTATACACTTTGTGTTGTTGATACAGGCGGTAATCACGCTAACCTTACGGGTGACTATGCCGATATTACACTTGAATGCCGTCAAATAAGCAATGCCTTGGGTGTAAACTTTTTAAGAGAGGCAGACAGCGATAAATTTTACTCCCAAATTGCCTCTTTGCGTAAGACTTGCGGTGACCGTGCGGTTCTTCGCGCTTTCCACTTCTTTAATGAGCAAATCCGTGTTGGTGAACAGCGTGCGGCTCTTAAAGCGGGCGAGTTTGAGAGCTTCCTTAAAATGGTTAACGCTTCGGGTCAGTCCTCTTATGACTATTTGCAGAACCTATATTCAACCTCTGCAGTTAATGAGCAGGGTCTTTCCCTTGCGATTGCCCTTACCAAGCAGTTTTTAGGTGACACAGGCGCTTGCCGTGTTCACGGCGGCGGCTTTGCGGGTACAATTCAGTGCTATATCCCCACCCAAAGACTTGCCGATTATAAAAAGATGATCGAGAGCGCTTTTGGTGAAGGAAGCTGCTGTGTGCTCAATATTCGTCCTGTAGGAGGATATGAGCTTAAATAATACTCTAAATTTTTCAAAGGATCGCTTTTTATGCAAATGGTTTTAATTATTGTTGCCATCCTTACAGTCCTTGGGCTTGTGGGAATACGGTTGTTTTGCGGCATTAGAAGATTTCGTGACAGCCTTAATTATATTAATGATGAAATATCCCGCACAAAGGGATCAGAGCAAAAAGCCTGGAAACGCAGAAAGCGAAGACTATATAAAAAATTTTATAAGTATTTTAAGTATTAATCCAAAATTTTCCGAGAATACTAATTAAAAACATTTTCGGAGGATTGTAATGAAAACAAGAACCGCTGTAAGAATTATTAGTTTTTGTCTTGCAGCGGTTATTTTTTCTTTTGGTTTTCTTTTAAAAGCCACCCGGAAAAATAACCGCTACAGTATGGAGCTTCAAAACAGCTACTCAAAAAATTTTGACGATTTCAGTGCCGCAGTAAACAATATTTCCTTAACCCTTCAAAAGCTGCGTCACGCATCCACCAAGGAAGCCGCCGCACGCTTTGCCTCAACCCTTTTGGCAGAAGCCGAAATATCAAAATCAGCTCTTTCGCAAATGCCGCAAAACGGTGAGCTGACGGTCTTGAACCGATTTTTCTCTCAAGTTGGCAATTACGCTATGGCGGTTGCAAAAAGCCTTGCTTCGGACAGCGAGGCGCTCTCTGCTGCCGGAGAGAACCTATCCATTTTAGCCGATGCCGCCAAGAAAATTGCCGAAGCCACAAACACCTCATACGCAAACTACAACAACGATGCCTATTGGGCAACCGAATTGGAAGCGGCATTATCGGGAAATACCGACCCGGGTCTTGCAGAATCCTTAAGTGAGCTTGAATCGGAGCTTACGGATTTTCCCACACTTATATATGACGGCCCGTATTCTGACCATCTTCTTACAAAAGAGCCTGCTCTTTTAAAGGGCGCAAAGGCGATAACCCAAGCCGAGGCGCTTGAAGCGGCATCACTTTTTTGCGAAACGGCAAAAGAAGACCTCACCTTAAGCAGTGAATCCCAAGGAAAGATACCTGCCTTTGTTTTTGAGGGTAATAATATAAGCTGTGCTGTGAGCCGCATGGGCGGTCATACGGTTTATATGCGCAAATACCGTGACATCGGCAAAGAGGTTTTAAGCATTAACAAGGCTCGTGAAAAGGCCAACAGATATTTAAACCAAGTGGGTATGAATAATTTAAGAGAAACCTACTATTATTTAAATGAGGGTGTGCTTTTAATCAATTACTGCTTTTTAGACGGTGCAACCCTTTGCTATACCGACCTTGTTAAGGTAGGCGTTGCCATGGACAACGGCGAAATTGTTATGTATGAGGCGGCAGGCTATATTGCAAACCACCACGAGCGTGCATTTTTAAGCGCCGAATACACAAAGGAGCAGGCGGCAGAGCTTTTAAACCCGAATTTAACAATAACCGGCTCGGGCATTGCGCTTATCCCAACCAACAGCGGCGGTGAAGTGCGGTGCTACGAATTTGCCTGTACTGCAAAAAACGGTGATGAAATTCTCGTTTTTATTAACCTTTCAACCCTTAAAGAAGAGGATATTTTAATACTTCTGAAAAGTGATGGCGGAACTTTAGTAAAATAATGCTTGCATTTTTGAAAGAGTTGTGATAGAATATATGAGCATTTGATTTCGCTTAGGCCTTACTAAGCGGTTCATTGCCGAAAATTCGACATTGAAGCGGATGGTCCTCTGGGGTATAACCCTATGAACGTCTGTAAAAAAATTAAGGAGGAAAAACCATGGACGTTATTAAGGAATTAACAGCTGATATGCTCAAAACCGATGTTCCCGAAATTCTTATTGGTAGCACCGTAAAGGTACACGTAAGAATTAAGGAAGGCGAAAAAGAGAGAATTCAGGTTTTTGAGGGTACTGTTATCGCAAAGAATAACAGCGGCATCGCAGAAACCTTCACTGTTCGTCGTGTTGCTTACGGCGTAGGTGTTGAGCGCGTTTTCCCGGTTCACTCACCCTCTGTTGCTAAGGTTGAGCTTGTACGCAAGGGTCGTGTTCGCAGAGCAAAACTTTATTATCTGCGTGATAGAGTCGGTAAAGCTGCAAAGGTTAAAGAACTTATTTAATCTTAAAGGTGGGGAGACGGGGCAAAACCTTGTCTCCCTTTATTTTTTTAAATGTAGGTAATATGATGAATATTTATAATAAAATTTTAAATTTTCTAAAAGCTATACCGAAAAAAACCGAAGCCTTTGTAAGAAAGCTTAAGCCCCTTGCCCAAAAGCTTAAAGCTATTCCCGATTTTTTAAAGCAAAAAAAGAAAGCTTTAGATTTAAAATTTTTCGAACTTAAGCAAAAATTTGAGCCTAAACCCAAATGGGAAAGTGCAGGAGGTTTTCACGTGGATAAAGCATTCGTGTATTCAAATCAAACCAATACCCCCGAAGAAGAGCCCACACCCGAAAAGCGCAACCTTTCAAAGGACATTATAGAATGGCTTGAAATTTTAACAACTGCCGTTATAATTGTTGTGCTTTTATTTTCCTTGGTGTTGCGCGTTGCCACTATTGACGGTAACTCTATGAAAAACACCCTGCAGGGTGCAGATCCCGTAACGGGGCAAATTGGTGATAAGGTTATAATCAGTAACCTTAACTATACTCCAAAGCAGGGGGATATTGTTGTTATTTCACGTAATGTCGCTAACTCTGTAGAATCACAGGCAAGCGCCTCCTCTCCTATAATAAAACGTGTTATAGCCGTTGGCGGGCAAACTGTTGACATAGATTTTAAAAAGGGCATCGTTTATGTTGACGGTGTAGCCTTGAAGGAGGACTATATAAGCTCTCCCACAACCGATAAATATGATGTGGAATTCCCTATTTACGTGCCTGAAGGTTATATTTTTGTTCTTGGCGATAACCGTGGAGATTCCTTGGACAGCCGCTCGGCAAGAATCGGCGAAGGGGGACTCATAGATACTCGTTATGTGTTGGGTCACGCGGTATACCGCATCTTCCCGTTTGACAAAATAGGAGGACTTACCGACAAATGATAGATTCAAAACAAAGTATTCAGTGGTTCCCGGGACATATGACCAAGGCTCGCCGCAAAATCAAGGAGGTTTTACCTCTTATTGATGCTGTGGCAGAGGTGGTTGACGCACGTATTCCATGGGCTTCACGCAACCCCGAGCTTAAAGAGATAATTGGTGACAAGCCGCATATTATTTTGCTTAATAAATGCGATATGGCAGACCGTGCCGTTACCGAGGAATGGATTAAATACTACAAAACACAAAATATTACCGCTATTGCGATTGACTGCAAATCGGGAAAAGGATTAAATCATTTTAAGGATACCGTTAAAACGGTTTTGGCAAGCCGACTTGAAGCCTACCGCCAAAAGGGAATGGTTGGAAAACCGCTTCGGGTAATGGTTGTGGGCATCCCCAATGTGGGCAAATCCTCCTTTATAAACAGGATTGCAGGCGGTAGCAAGGCAAAGGTTGAAAACCGCCCCGGAGTAACAAGGGGCAACCAGTGGTTCACCATTGACAAGCAACTGGAATTGCTTGATACTCCCGGTGTTTTGTGGCCTAAATTTGAGGACCAAACGGTTGGCGAGCATTTAGCCTTTACAGGCGCTGTTAAGGACCGCGTGCTTGATACGGAATTGCTTGCTATGCGATTGCTTGAAATTTTAAAGGATAACTACCCCAACCTTCTCACAGCACGTTACGGAGAGCTTGATTTAGAGCTTGACAGCTACGAGCTTTTATGCCTTGTGGGCAAAAAAAGGGGTATGGTTATTCGTGGCGGCGAAACCGATACCGAAAGAGCGGCAAATATGCTGCTTGAGGAATACAGAAATTGCAAAATTGGACTTATTTCACTTGAAAGGGCGAGCGATAATGCCTGATTTTTCGATAGAAAATGCCGCAATTAAAAATGGCGGCTTTAAATACGTTTGCGGAGTTGACGAAGCCGGCAGAGGCCCTTTGGCAGGTCCGGTTTGTGCGGCGGCGGTCATACTCCCTGCCGACTGTGCAATTGAAGGACTTAATGACTCCAAAAAATTGAGCGAGAAAAAGCGCGATGCACTTTATGATATAATTTGCGAAAAGGCTTTGGCTTACTGCGTCGCATTCGGTACCTTGGAAGAAATTGAGGAATTTAACATCCTTGAAGCCACCTTTATGGCAATGAACCGCAGTATTGAGGGTTTAAAAATCACGCCCGACTATGCCCTTATTGACGGCAACCAAATACCCAAGGGAATAAAAATCCCATGTGAATCGGTTGTTAAGGGGGATGCTAAATCATCCTCTATTGCGGCGGCATCAATCCTTGCAAAGGTGACACGTGACCGCCTGCTTTTAGAGTACGACAAGGAATACCCGCAGTATAATTTTGCAAAGCACAAGGGCTACGGCACCAAAGAACACACCGAGCTTATTTTAAAATACGGTCCGTCCCCCATACATAGAATGTCATTTTTAAAAAAGCTGTTGGGGAAGACAAAATGAATATAGGAAAAACAGGCAAAAGCGGTGAAGACAGAGTAGCCGCTTTTTTGCGTAAAAACGGGTTTTCGGTAATCAAACGCAATTACCAATGCCGTTTCGGTGAAATCGACATAATAGCCCAAAACACAGAATATATTATTTTTGTTGAGGTTAAAACCCGAAAGGAAAACAGTCTTGTTTCGGGCGAGGATGCTGTTACCCCCACAAAGCAACAAAAGATTATGTTAACTGCAGAGGATTATATTTCAAAAACCTCCTGTGAGCTGCAGCCGCGCTTTGACGTAGCTGTGGTGACCGTTGGTGAAGGAAAGGACGGCAACGCTTCTTACCGCCTCAATTATATTAAAAATGCTTTTTAATAAAGCTTAATTTTTTGAGGTGGCAGAATATGAACCTATTTGACCTTCACTGCGATACACCATACGAGTGCTACACTAAAAGCCAAGGGTTTTATGTAAACCGACTCTCGGTATCGGGGTCAATGGGCGAAGCCTTCGGGGTTTGGAAGCAGGTTTTTGCCGTTTGGATAAAGGATGACCTGCCGCTGCCCTTCAAATTTTACAAAGAGGTGCTTTGCGATTTTAAAGCCAAGCTCACCTCTGCCCCTGAAAATTTGTCCCCAATATTTGCGGTTGAGGGCGGTGCGGTTTTAGAAAACGATGCCGACCGTCTTTTCACGCTTTATAATGACGGTGTAAGACTTTTAACACTCACCTGGAACGGTGAAAACAATATCGGAGGCGGCACTCTCTCCGAAAAGGGTCTGACACCCTTCGGCAAAACGGTAATAGAAAATTTAAACCGTCTTAATATGGGGTGTGACCTTTCTCATCTTAATCAAAAAACCTTTTATTCCGCAATTGAGCATGCCCGATATCCGCTTGCTACACATTCAAACTGTTTTTCGGTTTGCAGGCATCCCCGCAACCTTACCGACGAGCAAATAAAGCTCCTCTGTGAAAAAGGCGGCATTATAGGCCTTTGCTTTTACCCGCCGTTTTTAGGCAAGGATGTGTTTTTAAAGATATATCAAAACATTTTTCATCTATGCGAAATGGGCTTTGAAAACAACATAGCAATAGGCTCCGATTTTGACGGTGGCAGGATGGATAAAAGGCTTAACAGCATTTTGAAAATAGCCGACCTTTATGACTTTTTAAGAGAAAAAGGTCTTGCCCTTAAGCTTCTTAATAAAATTTTTTATGAAAATGCAGATAATTTTATTGCAATACTTAGTAAAAAGGTTTAATATGTAAGTATAATATGTTAAAAATAGGGAGATAGAAAATGAATTACATCAGTACAAGAGACAAATCAGTAAAGGCTTCTGCCGCAAAGGCTATCGCACAGGGAATTTCTGTAGAGGGCGGACTTTTCGTGCCCGACACCTTCCCCAAGCTTTCTGCCGCAGATTTCAAAGCTTTAACAGAAATGAATTACACCAAAAGGGCAAAATTCGTATTATCGCTTTTCCTTAACGATTTCACTCCCGAAGAGGTTGACTATTGCATTAAGGGAGCATACACCGGAAGCTTTGACAATGAACAGCCCGCTCCCATTTCACTTATAAACAAAAATGCCAATATTTTAGAGTTGTGGCACGGACCGACCTGTGCATTTAAGGACTTGGCTTTACAGCTTCTGCCTTATTTGCTCACCACCTCCGCAAAAAAGGTTAACGACGGTAAAAAGACTGTTATTTTGGTTGCGACCTCGGGTGATACAGGAAAAGCCGCTCTTGAAGGCTTTAAGGATGTTCCCAACACCGAAATCATTGTATTTTACCCAAGCGAAGGTGTAAGCCCAATGCAAAAACTGCAGATGAGTTCTCAAAAAGGCTCAAACGTTCATGTTTGTGCAATTAAAGGCAACTTTGACGATGCACAGTCGGGCGTTAAAAAGATTTTTACCGACAATGCGGTTAAAGCAAAGCTCTATGAAAATAATATGCTTTTCTCCTCTGCTAACTCCATTAACTGGGGCAGACTTGCTCCCCAGATTGTTTACTATATTTCGGCTTATTGCGATTTATTGGAGCGTGAGCCCGAGCGTGTTGAAAACGGATTTAACGTTGTTGTTCCGACAGGTAACTTCGGCAACATTTTAGCCGCTTACTACGCTAAAAAAATGGGTGTTCCGATAAACAAGCTTATTTGTGCCTCTAATACAAACAATGTTTTGACCGACTTTATAAGAACCGGTACCTATGACCGTAACCGCACCTTCTTCACAACAATTTCCCCTTCAATGGATATTCTCATTTCAAGCAATCTTGAAAGAATGCTTTTTGAATTATCGGGAAATAATGATAAAGAGGTTGCCGCTCTGCAGGATAATCTTGCCAAAAACGGTGTGTTTACCGTAAGTGATGAAATAAAGGCAAGCCTTGACGAGCTTTTCTGGGCAGGCTGTTGCGATGACAACCAAACCCTAAAAACAATAGCCAAGTATTTTAAGGATTACAGCTACCTTTGCGACACACACACAGCCGTTGCAATGAATGTTTATGAGCAGTATATTGAAGCTACGGGGGATGACCGCCCAACAGTTATCGCTTCAACCGCTTCTCCCTATAAATTTGCAAAGAGCGTGCTTCAGGCTGTCAGCGAAGAAACTGCTGATACCGAGTTTGACATAGTTAAGCTTTTAAATAAGCTTACAAATACCGAAATACCCGCTCCCATTATGGCACTCCAGAACGCAGAGGTTCGTTTTAAAGAGCTTCGCGAAAAGGACGATATGCTGGCCGCTGTATACTCTGCACTTAATATAAATTAATCATTAAAACAAAAAAGGGATACCCTAAAATTAGGATATCCCTTAATTTGCGGCAAAGCCCTACTTCGCTTTAAAGGTGTCACAGCAGGTGTCCTTAGCGGAAGAAGCGGCGCCATTTCCGACTTGAATTTTACCTGCACTGCACACATCGTTTTCTGCGTGATAAACGCAATTTTTAACGGTACAAGCAACGCAAGCCTGTGTTTCGCATGAATTATTCATTTTAAGTCAAGTCCTTTCTGACCTTTAAGTTTTGAGGTCATAATTTATTGTTATCAAACTTTTTTCAATTATTCACGAAGGGAGGAAAAACCTTGAGCATTTTTGCAATTTCAGACCTGCACCTGTCATTCGGTGCCGATAAGCCTATGAGTATTTTTCACGGCTGGGAAAATTACACCGACCGCATAAAAGCAAATTGGTTACGGCTTGTAAAACCCGAGGATACCGTTGTTTTACCGGGTGATTTTTCGTGGGCGCTGAAGCTGGAGGACTCCCTTAACGATTTTAAATTTTTAGATGCACTGCCCGGCAAAAAAATTCTTCTTAAAGGCAATCACGACCTTTGGTGGAGCACCGCAAAAAAGCTGCGCGAATTTTTAGAGCAAAACGGTATTTCCTCTGTTGATTTTATTTTTAATAATTGCGTTGTTGCCGACCAAAGAGCAATAGCCGGCACAAGAGGCTGGTTTTATGACGAAAAGGGTACTCAAAAGGTAAAGCTTCGTGAAGCGGGCAGGCTTGAAAGCTCCCTTTCTTCGGCAGAAAAAACAGGACTTCCGATTGTCACCTTTCTTCATTATCCGCCTGTATATAACGACTGTGTTTGTGAGGAAATTTTTGAAGTGCTTAAAAGACACAACATCAAAAAAGTATATCACGGGCATATCCACGGCTCGGGCCTAAATCACGCTGTTAAGGAATATGACGGCATAGAATTTAAGCTAATATCGTGCGATTGCACTCAATTTACGCCGTTTTTAATAGTATGATTATATAATTTCGCTAAATTTAAAACAAATTTAAAAAATTGCTGGAAAAATCAGATTTGTTGTGTTATAATATCTGCAACTATGTAGATTGGGTGAGATTATCTGCTCACCGGTTATGTGGAGGTAAAATATAAAATGAGCTTAAAAGAAACAAAAAAGGTTGCTACCAACCGATACGAGCTTGAAATTCTTGTTGACGGCGAAAAATTCCGTGAGGCTATTAAAGCTGCCTACAAGCAAAATGCAAAAAAAATAAATGTTCCCGGTTTCAGAAAGGGTAAGGCTCCTTTGAGCTTTGTTGAAACCTATTACGGAAGTGAAATCTTCTTTGAGGATGCACTTAATCTTATCTACGGTGATGTAGTTGAAGAGGCTATCACCGAATCCGGTCTTAAGGTTATTAATGACAAGATGGATTTCGATATGGTTTCTATCTCTAAAGAGGACGGTGTTGACTTTAAGGTTACCGTTACAACCTATCCCGAAATCGAGTTAGGCGAATACAAGGGTCTTAAGGCAGAAAAGGTTATCGCAAAGGTTGAGGACAGTGAAATTGATGCTCAAATCAATGCTATGGCTGACCGCAACGCACGTATGATTTCTGTTGAGGACAGAGCAGCTGCTCTCGGTGACACAGCAGTTATCGATTTTGAGGGCTTCTGTGACGGTGTCGCCTTTGACGGCGGCAAGGCAGAGGGTCACAACCTTGAATTAGGCTCGGGTCAGTTCATCCCCGGCTTTGAGGACCAAATCGTTGGTCACAACATCGGTGAAGAGTTTGACGTTAATGTTACCTTCCCCGAAGAATACGGCGCAAAAGAGCTTGCAGGCAAAGAAGCTGTATTTAAAATTAAGCTCCACGAATTAAAAATCCGTGAGCTTCCCGAAATTGATGACGAGTTTGCAAAGGATGTAAGCGAATTTGATACTCTTGAGGCTTTAAAGGCTGACCTTAAGCAAAAGGCTTTGGAGCGCAAGACAAAGGCTGCTGAAGAAGAGGTTGAAAATGACCTTGTACAGCAGATTGTTGACAGCATTAAGGGCGAAATCCCCGAGGCTATGTACGAAAACCAACTCAACCAGAGTGTTGAGCAGTTTGCTTACCGTTTACAGTCACAGGGTCTTGACCTTGAAACCTACCTCAAGTACACCAACGCAAGCATTGATGATTTCAAGGCTTCCTTCCGTCCTCAAGCTGAAAGTCAGGTTAAATTCAGACTTGCTCTTGAAAAGATTGTTGAGCTTGAAAAAATTGAGGCTACCGAGGAAGAATTAAACGAGCAAATTGAGAAAATGGCAAAGGATTACGGTATGGAGGCAGAGCAGATTAAGGCTGCTGTTCCTTCCGAAGAAATTGCCAAGGATTTAGCAGTTGGCAAGGCTATTGACTTTATTAAGGAAAATGCGGTAATTACAGAGGTTGAGGCTAAAACTGAAAAGGCAGAAAAGAAGCCTGCAGCAAAAAAGACCGCCGCTAAAAAGACTACAGCAAAAAAGGCTGAAGAAAAAAAGGAAGACGCTGAATAATTGATTACAACTATTCATATTCGTCAATAATATAGGGGCTGTCTCAATATACTTTAGGTTTTTTGAGGCAGTCCCTTTGTGCTTTAATTAATATTTTAAAAAGGAGATATTACTATGGATATGACTATGATTCCTTATGTTATTGAACAAACAGGCAGGGGCGAGCGCTCTTATGACATCTTCTCACGTCTGCTTAATGACAGAATTATTATGCTTAATGACCAGGTTGACAATGCAAGCGCCAGCGTAATTATTGCACAGCTTTTATATCTTGAGGGTCAAGACCCCGAAAAGGATATCAGCTTTTACATTAACAGCCCCGGCGGCTCGGTTAGTGCAGGTATGGCAATTTACGATACTATGCAATATATCAAGTGTGATGTAAGCACTATTTGTATGGGTATGGCAGCTTCTATGGGTGCGTTCCTTTTGGCTGCAGGTGCAAAGGGCAAGCGCTTGGCTCTTCCCAACAGTGAAATTATGATTCATCAGCCTTTAGGTCAGGCTCAAGGTCAGGCAACAGACATACTTATTCACGCAAACCACATTGAAAAAACCAGAGCCAACCTTAACAGAATTCTTGCCGAGAACACAGGCAAGCCGCTTGATGTTATAGCAAGAGATACCGAAAGAGATAACTTTATGTCTGCCGCAGAGGCTGCCGAGTACGGTCTTATTGATAAGGTTATTACAAAAAGATAAGGGGTAACAAAATGCCTAATAATGATAATGAAATTTGCTGTTCCTTTTGCGGCAAAAGTCAGGAAGAGGTGACCCGTCTTGTTGAGGGTCCGGGTGTGTATATCTGTGACACCTGCATTGAATTTTGCAATTCCTTGCTTTTTGACGATGAATGCAGCGCAAAGCAAAAAAAGAAGCCCTCTAAAGAGCCCGAATTTGTTTTGCCCAAGCCGCAGGAAATTAAAGAACAGCTTGACCAGTATGTAATCGGCCAGGATGAAGCAAAGAAAACCCTTGCTGTTGCGGTTTACAATCACTACAAACGCATTTTCAAGAAGGATGACAGTGATGTTGAGCTTAATAAAAGCAATGTGCTTATGCTTGGTCCTACGGGTGTGGGTAAAACCCTTTTGGCACAAACACTTGCAAAAAGCCTTAATGTGCCTATAGCCATTACCGATGCCACAACCCTTACCGAAGCCGGCTATGTTGGTGAAGATGTTGAAAACATACTTTTGCGCCTTATTCAAGCCGCCGATTATGATATCGAAAAGGCTGAACACGGCATAATTTATGTTGACGAAATTGACAAGATTGCCCGCAAAAGCGAGAACACCTCTATCACACGTGATGTAAGCGGCGAGGGCGTTCAACAAGCCCTTCTCAAGATTTTGGAGGGCACAGTTTCAAACGTTCCTCCTCAAGGCGGCAGAAAGCATCCCCAGCAGGACTTTATCCAAATTGACACCACAAATATCCTGTTTATCTGTGCCGGCGCTTTTGACGGTATTGAAAAGGTTATTGAAAAAAGAATCGGCGGCTCAAGCCTTGGTTTCGGAGCAGAGGTTAAATCTCCAAAAAGCGTTGAAGCCCAGTCTCTTGCAGAATCCGCAACACATCAAGATTTGGTTAAATTCGGTCTAATCCCCGAGCTTGTGGGTCGTTTGCCGGTAATTACCGCCCTTAAACCTATGGACAAGGAAACCCTTCTCCGCATTATGACCGAGCCTAAAAACTCTATCATCAAGCAGTATGAAACCCTTTTCCGACTTGACGGTATTGAGCTTGTGTTCGATAAAAAAGCAATGGAAAAAATTGCCGATATAACGGTTGAGCGTAAAACCGGCGCCAGAGGCCTGCGTTCAATAATTGAGGGCGTGCTGCAGCGCTTTATGTTTGAAGCTCCGTCTGACAGC
>JAZQKT010000063.1:0-7021 GCA_045542295.1 Acutalibacteraceae bacterium | reverse complement strand
TAAGAGGTAAGAAGTAAAAATCCCTCAGACTAAAAAGTCTAAGGGATTTTTGGAGCGGGTGATGGGAATCGAACCCACACGACCAGCTTGGAAGGCTGGGATTCTAGCCATTGAACTACACCCGCATTTGAACAAAGGGTATATTATCACAAATTTTATTAATAGTCAAGAGTTTTTTGAAAAAAGAAGAGAAATAAGCCTTAAAGCAGGTATTACGACAAAAATCTACAACTGCTTTAAAGCTTTTTTAATGACTCAACGGTCAGCACGCCGTTATTCACCGTAAATTTTACGTTATAGCCCGAAAATTCAAAGCTGTAAATTCGGTCACCGTCTGCCTTATAGCCCGGTCGGGGATCGTTTGCTAAAATTTCCGTCAAGGTTTCGGTGATGCTTTTTGGGGCAGCTTCCTTTAAGTCCTCGGGGAAATTTACCGTTAGGGTATTTTGAAACACGTCTTCTGAAAAGCCGCCCGTTGCTTCGGGATGAGAATCGGTATAAGCGATATAGGGCTTTATATCGTATATCGGTGTACCGTCCATTAAATCTGCGCCCGAAACCTCGATAACAAGACCGTATTTCGGGTCCTCAAAAATTTTTTCAAGTTTCACTGAGGAAAGCCCTATAGGGTTTGGTCTAAAGGGGGAGCGGGTCGCAAAAACGCCCATTCTCTTATTGCCGCCGAGTCTCGGGGGACGGACGGTGGGCGACCAGGTATCACAAACGGCTTCTGAAAATTCCCATAAAAGCCAAAGGTGAGAAAAGCCCTCAAGCCCTCTTAAAGCATCGGGATTACGATATTCCGATTCAAAAACAATTTTGCCTTTGAGTGAAGAAACAAGTCCGCTTTGGCGCGGTATTCCGAATTTTGAGGGGAAATCGGTTTTTATTTTGGCAATTATTTTAAGCTCTGTGCGGTCACTCATTTTTTGTTCTTCTTTTTCTTATTTTCGGCAGTTTCCTTATAGGGGTCATATTCACTTAAATATTTATCCCAGTCGGCATCTGACACAGTCTCGCCCTCGGGCAGGTTAGCACAGTATTTATCATATAAAGTTTCAACTGTTTTTTTGTATGCTTTCTTGGTTTTGATTTCCGCTTTTACGGCTATTACAGTGAACCAAATAACGGTTATTGCAAGGAGTGAGAGCGGCAACAGGTGTGCCCAATAGAATTTGGCATTAACACCTATTATACCACCAACATTGGTCCAACCGGCTTTGAAGGTGAATACAGAAAACAGTATAGCACAGATAGTAGCAATGCCGCCGATTAAATGCAATTTAAAGCGGATTAAAAGGTATGAGACAACAAGAGAAACAATACAGATTGAGGTGGATATAATGATCTTAACACTTCTGTCAACCGTGTTCATTTTAATGGTTGCTATTTTTTCCTCTGTAACACCGGTGTTTTTCCAGTATTCAAGGTTGGTGTATTCTCTGCCGTCATCGTCATAGGTGCCGGAGCCACCGTGATAAAAGTCATAGATCTCCAAACTGCCGCCGATAATATAAACCGAGTTTATTATTAAGGTTACAATTAATAAGAACATAAAGATTCTTCTTAAAAGTATGTAAGAAAAGCTCCCTGTATCAGCATAGCGGATACCTTTTTTGCATTCAATCTGTCTGGCACGAGCCAAAACGCCGGGATACATCTTCATTTTATAATTCTCCTAACAAATGTGCTTTAAAGTGTTTTCGCAGAAACACAACACCATTATATAACTAAAAAGCCGTCTTGACAAGTATTTTTAGTTGTAATAAAATATTTAGGGTGATAAAAATGGAAATTAACATAGTAATGGTTGAGCCCGAAATACCTCAAAACACAGGTAATGTAGCAAGAACCTGTGCCGCAACAGGGGCGAGACTCCACCTTGTGGGTCCTATGGGCTTTAATATTGATGATAAAAAATTAAAACGGGCAGGGCTTGATTACTGGCAGTATCTTGACATAACCTATTATAAGGATATAAACGAATTTTTTGAGAAAAATCAAGGCGAATTTTTCTTTTATACCACAAAGGCGCGTCATGTTTATTCGGAGGTTTCTTATCCCGACAAGTGTTATCTGCTTTTCGGAAAGGAAACGAAGGGGCTTCCCGAGGAACTGTTACTTAAAAATCCCGACAGGTGTGTGAGAATCCCCATGCAGGGTGAAATCAGAAGTCTTAACCTTTCTAACTCGGTTGCAATAGCTGTTTATGAGACTTTGAGGCAGTGGGATTATCCAAAGCTTCAAAATTTCGGTCAATTGCATAATTACCGCTGGGAGAATGCGGAATAATTTTACAATAAAATTTTAAATTTATGTTGAAAAAATGCAAAAATGTGGTAAAATAAATATGTATGTTAATTTTTTAACTTGAAAGGAAGTATTCTAATGAACGCTCTTAACAAAAAGACAGTTGATGACATTAACGTAAAGGGTCAAAAGGTTCTTGTACGTTGTGATTTCAACGTACCGCTTAAAAACGGTGTTATTACAGATGAAAACCGTATTAATGCGGCTCTCCCCACAATCAAAAAGCTTATTGCTGACGGTGGTCAGGTTATTCTTTGCTCACACCTCGGCAAGCCCAAGGGTGAACCCAAGCCCGAACTTTCTTTAGCACCTGTTGCAAAGTGCCTTTCAGAAAAGCTTGGCAAAGAGGTTGTTTTTGCCGCTGATGACAATGTTGTGGGCGAAAATGCCAAAGCTGCTGTTGCCGCTATGAAGGATGGCGATGTTGTTCTTCTTGAAAATACTCGCTACCGTGCAGAGGAAACCAAGAACGGCGAAGCCTTCTCCGCAGAGCTTGGCTCATTGGCAGACATCTTTGTAAACGATGCTTTCGGTACCGCTCACAGAGCACACTGCTCAACCGTTGGTGTTGTGGCTCACGTTAAAGAGGCTGTTGCCGGTTACCTTATCGGTAAAGAACTTAAGTATTTAGGCAACGCTGTTGAAGATCCGGTTCGTCCTTTTGTTTGCATTTTGGGCGGCGCAAAGGTTGACAGTAAGCTTCCTGTTATTGAAAATCTTCTTACCAAGGCTGATACTCTTATCATCGGCGGCGGTATGGCTTACACCTTCTTGGCTTCTAAAGGCTATGGTGTTGGTAAGTCTCTTATTGATGAGAGCAAGATTGACTATTGCCGTGATATGATGGCTAAGGCAGAGGAAAAGGGTGTTAAGATTCTTCTTCCTATTGACTGTTCTACAGTTAAGAGCTTCCCCGATCCTATTGACGCTCCTGTTGAGGTTGCAGTTGTTGATGCTGACAAGATTCCTGCAGATGTAGAGAGTCTTGATATTGGACCCAAGACCGCCGAGCTTTATGCTAATGAGGCTAAAAACGCTAAAACCGTTGTTTGGAACGGACCTATGGGCGTATTTGAGAACCCCACACTTGCTGCAGGTACTTTGGCTGTTGCTAAAGCCTTGGCTGAAACAGATGCTGTTACGGTTATCGGCGGCGGTGACTCTGCAGCGGCAGTTAATAACTTGGGCTTTGGCGATAAGATGACCCATATTTCTACCGGCGGCGGTGCTTCACTTGAATTCCTTGAGGGTAAAGAGCTTCCCGGTATTGCTGCTCTTAATGATAAATAATTAAACTTTTTTGCGGGACGGTGCTTTTCTTAAGATTAGCCCGCCCTGCATTTGTGTGTTAACAGATTAAAATATAAGGAGTAATAAAAATGAATAAACAAAAAAGAAATGCCGTTATAGCCGGTAACTGGAAGATGAACAAAACCCCCGCAGAGGCTGCTGCTCTTATAAATGAAATGAAGCCCCTCGTTGCAGGCGCTGATTGCAAGGTAGTTCTTTGCGTACCCTTTATTGATATTCCTGCCGCAATTTCTGCCGCAGAGGGAAGCAACATCGAAATCGGTGCAGAGAATGTGCACTTTAAGGCTTCGGGCGCTTATACAGGTGAAATTTCTGCTGAAATGCTTGTAGAAGCAGGCGTTAAGTATGTTGTAGTAGGTCACAGCGAGAGACGTCAGTATTTCGGTGAGACCGATCAAACCGTAAACCTTCGCACCCTTGCCGCTGTAAATGCAGGTCTTACCGCTATCGTTTGCGTTGGTGAGACTTTAGAGCAAAGAGAGCTTGGTTATACCGAAACCTTGCTTAAGTATCAGACCAAAATGGCTCTTACCAATGTTTCAAAAGAGCAGTTAAAGAACATCATCATCGCTTATGAGCCTGTTTGGGCTATCGGTACAGGTGTTACTGCTACTGCAGAGCAGGCTGATGAGGGTAACGGATATGTTCGTGCCGCTATTGCAGAGGCTTACGGCGAAGATGTAGCAGAAACCGTTACTATTCAGTACGGCGGCTCTATGAATGCTAAGAATGCTGATGAATTGGTTGATAAGGTTAACGTTGAGGGCGGGCTTATCGGCGGCGCTTCCCTTAAGACAGAAGATTTTGCTGTAATTGTAAAGGCTGCAAGCAAATAATTTTATGAGCGAGTTTGAAAAACTTCATTCGGGGGAAATATATTTGCCCATGGGTGAAGAACTAATGACCGAGCAGTTAAAATGTCTTGATAGGCTTTATGATTTTAACTGTACAAGACCGAGCGAGCTTTCAAAACGCAAAGAAATGCTTAAAGAAATGTTTGCCGAAATCGGTGAAAACTGTTATATTG
This sequence comes from Acutalibacteraceae bacterium, assembly GCA_045542295.1. Lineage (GTDB taxonomy): Bacteria > Bacillota > Clostridia > Oscillospirales > Acutalibacteraceae > UBA737. The sequence goes on along the minus strand of JAZQKT010000063.1, from coordinate 2,373 downwards.
AACCGCCTTTGCGCGCTAATTGGGGCGGCAGGCACGTTCATTTTGGTTCTGATGTTTACGCAAACTTTAACCTGACATTAGTTGACGATACCCACATTTATGTGGGAGATAAAACTATGATAGGACCCAATGTTACTATTGCCGCTGCGGCGCACCCGATTTCACCCGAACTTCGTGAAAAAGGGTATCAATACAATTTGCCCGTTAAAATCGGTAAAAATTGTTGGATAGGTGCCGGTGTTACTATTGTTCCCGGTGTTACTGTAGGAGATAATTCAGTAATAGGTGCCGGCAGTGTTGTAACAAGGGACATTCCTGCAAATGTTGTTGCAGTAGGTGTTCCTTGCAGAGTGTTGCGCGAAATTGATGACCGCGACCGTGAGGTTAATATAAAATAATTACTCTTAGGAGAAAGAAAATGAAAAAACCTATAGTTTTAACTATTATGGACGGCTTTGGCTTTAATGATGAAAGGGAAGTTAATGCTATTTATGCCGCAAAAACCCCCCGACTTGATAAAATTTTTGAAACCTGTCCCACAACTAAAATCGGCGCATCGGGTATGGATGTAGGTCTGCCTGACGGTCAAATGGGTAACAGTGAGGTTGGTCACACCAACATAGGTGCAGGACGTGTTGTTTATCAAGAGCTTACCCGAATCACAAAGTCAATTTCTGACGGTGACTTCTTTAACAACACCGCATTTTTGAATGCTGTTGAAAACTGCAAGAAGAACGACAGTGCTTTACACCTTATGGGTCTTCTTTCTGACGGCGGTGTTCACAGCCATAACGAGCATCTTTATGCTTTAGTTGAGTTGGCTAAAAGAAACGGTCTTAAAAAGGTTTATATTCACGCACTTCTTGACGGACGTGATGTTCCCCCCTCCTCTGCGGCTGATTTTATTGATGCTCTTAATGCAAAGCTCGAAGAAATCGGTTGCGGTAAGCTTGCAACCGTTATGGGTAGATTTTACGGTATGGACAGAGATAACCGTTGGGAGCGTGTTGGCAAGGCTTATGCCGCACTTGTTTACGGTGAGGGCGTTCAAGCTACTGACGCGGCTGCAGCTGTAAGAGAGTCCTACACAAAAACTGATGAGGAAGGCAAGTTTATTACCGATGAGTTTGTACTTCCTACAGTTATTGCCGATACCGAGCGTATTAAGACCGGTGATAGCGTTATATTCTTTAACTTCCGTCCCGACAGAGCAAGAGAAATTACCCGTACCTTTGTTGATGACGATTTTGCAGGCTTTACACGCGTTGGAGGCAGGCAAAAGGTTTATTATGTTTGCTTTACACAGTATGATGCTTCAATGCCTAATGTTGAGGTTGCATTTAAGCCCCAAACACTTGAAAACACTTTGGGTGAGTATCTTGCAAAAAACAATTTAACCCAGCTTCGTATTGCCGAAACCGAAAAATATGCGCACGTAACCTTCTTCTTTAACGGCGGACGTGAGGTTATGTTTGAGGGTGAGGACAGAATTCTTGTTAATTCACCCAAGGTTGCAACCTATGATTTACAGCCCGAAATGAGCGCAAATGAGGTTTGTGACAAGGTTTGTGAGGCTATTGAAACCGGCAAGTATGACGTTGTTATTCTTAATTTTGCCAACTGTGATATGGTTGGTCATACCGGATTTTTTGATGCTGCTGTTAAGGCGGTTGAAACGGTTGACACCTGTGTTGGCAGAGTAGAGGACAGTGTTAAGAAAATGGGCGGTGTAATGCTTCTTACTGCCGACCACGGTAATGCTGACCGTATGGTGGATACTGACGGTTCACCCTTTACTGCACACACCACAAATCCTGTTCCGTTCTCGGTTATAGGTAAGGATTGCAGTCTCCGTGAGGGTGGAAAGCTTTGCGATATTTCTCCTACAATCATTAAGCTTTTAGGACTTCCCCAGCCCAAAGAAATGAGCGGAGAATCCATAATTCTTTAATATTTTGTTATATTTCAAATCCCGACTTAATCTTGAGAGATGAGTCGGGATTTTTTGTATAGCGAAAACCACACGCTAAGCGTGTGGTTCCAAAAAGGCTTCTGCCGATGAGCAATCCCGCCGCAGCGGTGGGCTCCACTTGTCAGGGGAGCTGTCAACGAAGTTGACTGAGGGGTAGTTTGAGAGCTTTCTTTTCTCTCCCTCCGTCTTTTTGCCTTATGGCAAAAATCCACCTCCCTCATCAGATGGAGGCTGATTGCCGTATATACGGCAGTGGGGCATTTTTGCAAAAGGCAGATTATTCAGTGGACTTTCAGTCCGGCCAGTAACAGCGGCTTACAGCCGCAGAGCAAACTACCGGCATAGCCGGTAGTCATGATTGGGTATGGGTTTGGCTAAGGCTTGCACCTGTTGCAGGGTGT
>JAZQKT010000062.1:0-4727 GCA_045542295.1 Acutalibacteraceae bacterium | reverse complement strand
AACGTTGGGGTCTGCGTTACCGCCGGCGTTTTCTGCACCCGCCGCTCCCTCGGGATTAGCTGCCTTATAAATCTTTTCGCTGATAGCGAATAATTCTTTCTGCAAATCTTCCTGTTTAGCCTTGATAGCCTCAATATCTTCGCCCTTAAGTGCTTCTTTGAGAGCTTCTTTAGCGGTTTCGATTTTGCTCTTCTCTTCCTCTGTTACCTTGTCACCGAATTCGCCGATAGTTTTTTCGGTCTGGTAAATCATCTGGTCGGCATTGTTGCGGATGTCAACTGCCTCACGGCGCTTTTTATCCTCTGCCGCATATTCCTCGGCCTCTTTAACAGCCTTATCTATATCGTCCTTGGACATATTTGTGTTAGAGGTAATAGTAATGTTGTTTTCCTTACCTGTTCCAAGGTCTTTAGCAGAAACGTGAACAATACCGTTAGCATCTATATCAAAGGTAACCTCAATCTGCGGAACACCTCTGGGAGCTGCTGCAATACCGTCAAGGTGGAATACACCGAGAGTTTTATTGTCCTTTGCAAATTCACGCTCACCCTGCAAAACGTGTACCTCAACCGAGGTCTGACCGTCAGCCGCGGTGGAGAAAATCTGACTCTTCTTTGCGGGAATAGTGGTGTTTCTGTCAATAACCTTTGTGGAAACGCCGCCCATTGTTTCAATACCGAGTGAAAGAGGAGTAACGTCAAGCAAGAGAAGTCCCTTAACGTCACCGCCCAAAACGCCTGCCTGTAAGGAAGCGCCGAGAGCTACACATTCATCGGGGTTGATGCCCTTGAAAGGCTCTGTGCCCATAAATGCCTTAACAGCCTCTTGAACAGCAGGGATTCTTGAAGAACCGCCTACCATAAGCACCTTATTAATGTCGCCCTTGTTAAGACCCGAATCGGAAAGAGCCTGACGAACAGGACCCATAGTAGCGTCAACAAGGTCAGCAGTTAATTCGTTAAATTTAGCACGTGTGAGTGTGGTTTCAAAGTGCTTGGGGCCTGTAGCATCAGCAGTAATAAAGGGAAGATTAATATCAGCAGTAGTCATACCCGAAAGGTCAATCTTTGCCTTTTCAGCGGCTTCCTTTACACGCTGCATAGCCATTTTGTCGCCCGATAAATCGATGCCCTGCTCTGCCTTAAAGGTTGCTACGATATAATCCATAACACGCTTGTCAAAATCGTCACCGCCGAGACGGTTGTTACCTGCAGTAGCAAGAACCTCTTGAACGCCGTCACCCATTTCAATGATAGAAACGTCAAATGTACCGCCGCCAAGGTCATAAACCATAACCTTTTGGTCATCTTCCTTGTCAATACTGTAAGCCAAAGCAGCAGCAGTAGGCTCATTTATAATTCTCTTAACCTCAAGACCTGCAATCTTACCTGCATCCTTTGTTGCCTGACGCTGTGCATCGGTAAAGTAAGCAGGAACGGTAATTACAGCCTCTGTTACGGTTGTTCCGAGATAAGCCTCGGCATCAGCCTTTAATTTCTGCAAAATAATTGCTGAAATTTCTTGAGGTGTATACTTCTTGTCATCAATGGCAACAGTGTAATTACTACCCATTTCACGCTTGATTGAGCTGATTGTTCTGTCAGGATTGGTAATAGCCTGGCGCTTTGCAACCTGGCCCACCATTCTTTCGCCTGTTTTAGAAAAAGCCACAACCGACGGTGTTGTTCTTGCACCCTCTGCATTAGCGATTACTACCGGCTCGCCGCCTTCCATAACTGCTACGCAGGAGTTAGTTGTACCTAAGTCAATTCCTATAATTTTTCCCATTTTTATTTCCTCCAAATGTAAATATATAATTATTATTAATTTAATTTGCTACCTTAACCATTGCAGGGCGAATAACAGTATCACCTATTTTATAGCCCTTTTGCAAAACCTCGGCAATAACGTTTTCGCCAAAATTTTCGTCTTCAATGTGCATTACAGCCTCGTGACAGTTGGGGTCAAAATTATCACCAACCTGTGCCACCTCTTTAATGCCAAGCTTTTCACCCAAGCCGCAAAACTGCTTAACAATCATCTCAATACCCTTTATATAATCGGGTGAGCTGTTATCGCCCACAGCAGTTGCACGGTCAATATTATCAAGTATAGGCAAAAGCTCTTTAATTACGTTTGCCTTTGCAAATTCGGCAACACCTGCACGCTCACGGTCGGTACGCTTTTTATAGTTATCAAACTCCGCCGCTGTACGAAGCAATAAATCGTTTTTAGCTTCAAGCTCTGCCTTCACCTTTTCAAGCTCTGCATCCTTTTTGGTTTTCTTTTCCTTTTTTTCGGGCTTTGGTTGTTCTTCGGCGGTTTCCTCCGCCACAGTGCTCTTTGTTTCCTCTGCCATAGCTCTAATCCTCCATATCCTTTTGTGCCTCGGTCATAATTTTTGTCATTCTTTGAGCCGAATATTCAATGCAAGGCATTATCCTTTCATAGGACATTCTGTTAGGCCCTATAATTCCTATATAACCCTTATATTTATCACCCGCGGTGAATTTTGCGGCGATTACCGTCTCACCCCAAAGCTCGCTGTAAGAGGTGTCCGCTCCAAACACAGCGCCAACATTATCACCAATACGGTCAAGTATTGAAATAATCGGGTCACGGCGGTTTATAAGTGCGGTTATTCTTCTTGCGGTATTTTCGTCCCCGCAAATATTATAAAGTGCGTTTTCGCCCCTTAAGGTAACATCTGTATTCTCAATTTCTGATACCGTTTCAAAAATTGCCGTAAGCAAGGGCATTAAATCCAAGCTGTAAATTCCACATTCGGCAATAATATTCTGCATATATGCCTTATTTAATTCCGTAACTGCCTTGCCGCGTATCCTTTTTTCCAAAATACTGTTAAAGCATTGTTCACTCTGCTCGGTAAATCCCTTGTGACGGAAAATTCTGTTGCGTGTTCTGCCGTCATCAGTGATAAGCAACAGCATAACAGATGATTTTCCTATAGGCAATAACTCAAGTCTTTTTACTCGGGGCGGTTTTTCTGTTATAAGACAGGAAATAGCAGGAAGCCCCGTAAGCTTTGAAAGAAGCTGCGCTACTGCTGTAGGGATACCCTCCGGCTCACAGTTTAATGAATCCAAAGCATCGTCAATAAGTTTTTTCTCGGTTTGGGATATTTGGTTTTTGTGCATAAGAGAATTCACATAAAAGCTGTAACCTCTGCTTGTAGGCACTCGCCCTGCCGACGTATGAGGCTGATGCAAAAGCCCCAGCTCGCACAATTCACTCATTTCATTACGAAGTGTTGCAGAAGAGGGTGCATTCTCCAAAAGTGCGGTAAGGTTTTTTGAACCGATAGGCTCGCCGTTTTCAATATATGCTTTGATAACTGCTTTCAAAACCGCTTGTTTTCTAGGGCTTAGCTCCATTCTCTCACTTCCTTTTGCGTTTAGCACTCTCGTCTTTCGAGTGCTAACAAGTATTATTATATGCAATTTTTTCGGTTTGTCAATAGTTTTTGAAAAATTTCTTTGACTTTCCCTGACCTTTTACAATTCGTTCACATTTTCTTCTAAAAAACTCTCTTGACATCTTTTTTGCAACAAGATATAATTAAGCCTACAAAATCTTATAGGGGCGGTTTAATGTATAATAAAGATTTTTTCATTGAAGAATTCAAAAGATTGGGCCTACTTCCGACCGATACTGTATTTGTACATTCGTCCTATAAAAAAATCGCAGGTTCTATAGGTGTTGAAGGCGGACCACAGACAATACTTAACGCTTTCATTGAATACTTCGGTGAAAAAGGTTTGGTCATTTTCCCCACGCTCACTTGGAAAATGGGCTTTTTGTTTAACGAAAACGGTAATTTCAGAGCCCCTTGGGACAAAGAAATTGACGGATTTTATCAATACGGAACACATTTTGATGTTCACACAAGTTCCTGTAAGGATATAGGCATTTTGCCCGAGCTTTTCCGTCAACAGCATGGCGTTATCCGTTCCCTTTCGCCTACTCATTCGGTAGCAGCATTCGGTGCCGATTCAAAAGAGTTTTGCGCCAATCATATCAACGCCAAAACCCCATTCCGCGAAGACACTCCTTGGGATAGGCTTTATAGCCGAAACACAAAATTCCTATTCTTGGGAACAGGACTTTCCTGTAACACATATTTGCACTTTGCAGAGGAGTTGGCAAACGTTCCCAATCTGCTGATTGGTTATAATTGGAACTATTCAGTGACAGACTATGACGGCACAACCCACAATATCAGCATCAAACGTCACGAAGCCGGACACAGCCACTACTATTCAAAAATGGAAACCGAATTTCTCCAAAACGGCATCGCAGAGCGCGTAACCTTCGGCTCCGCTCCAACCCATATAGTTGACGGCGTCAAAGAGCTTGACTATATACTTAAGAGACTTAAAGAATGCCCCGAGCTCTTCACACACGAATATAACTCACAGCATAAATAACGTTTTATATAGGTGCATTAACTTTTCCGTACCGCAAGCCGCCGGGCACAGTCGGGCCGGTGGGGGTTGAGTACAGGTTTTACCCCTTATAAGCGGAATACAGTTGAAATTCATAATTATACAAAAAGCGAGGTGAAATTGGACTGCTCCAATTTGTGCGGACAGTACAAAAAAGCACCTTATGGCAGTTGAAATTTAATTTTAAGCAGCAAACTGACTTCGTTTTTCGAGCGGAGTCAGTTTTGTTTTAAGTTGTATGCGTTGGTTATTGTAGAAATG
>JAZQKT010000061.1:0-20597 GCA_045542295.1 Acutalibacteraceae bacterium | reverse complement strand
ATATTTTCATGTGAGCCGCCACCTGCAAAAATTGCTTTTGCTGCCGCTTGAGCCTTTTCGGCCTCTTCATCGCCGTGAACTAATTTGGTAAGTTCATAAGCCAAAATTTCTTTAGCGGTATTTAACTGACTTCCTTCCCATGAATCCATCTTATCAATTTCCTCAAGAGGTAAGAAAGTAAGCATTCTGATGCACTTTAAAACATCCTTATCGCCAACATTTCTCCAATATTGATAAAAGTCGTAAGGGCTTGTTTTTTCGGGGTCAAGCCAAACGGCGCCACCAACGGTTTTGCCCATTTTCTTGCCTTCGGAATTGAGAAGCAAGGTGATAGTCATAGCATAAGCATCTTTGCCAAGCTTTTTGCGAATAAGCTCGGTACCGCCCAACATATTACTCCACTGGTCATCGCCGCCAAACTGCATATTACAGCCGTATTCCTTGAAAAGATGATAGAAATCATAGCTCTGCATAATCATATAGTTAAACTCAAGGAAGGAAAGCCCCTTTTCCATTCGTTGCTTATAGCATTCCGCACGAAGCATGTTGTTAACCGAGAAGCAGGCACCAACCTCACGTAAAAGCTCAACATAGTTAAGCTTTAGCAGCCAATCAGCATTATTAACCATCTGTGCTTTGCCCTCACCAAACTCAATAAAGCGGCTCATTTGCTTTTTAAAGCAGTCACAATTGTGCTGTATTTGTTCGGCGGTCATCATAGAACGCATATCGGTTCTGCCCGAAGGGTCACCAATATGACCCGTACCGCCGCCAATAAGCGCAATTGGCTTATTGCCTGCCATTTGCAAACGCTTCATAAGGCAAAGCGCCATAAAATGGCCAACGTGTAAACTGTCAGCAGTGGGGTCAAAGCCGATATAAAACGTTGCCTTACCCTCATTAATCAGTTCTCTGATTTCGTCCTCATCAGTAACCTGTGCAATAAGACCACGTGCTACTAATTCATCATAAATTTTCATTGTTCAAGCTCCTATCCAATAGTTCCTTTGCGGAATTATATAAATTTTCTGTAATTTCACTGCCCGACATGATTCTGGCAATTTCATTAATTCTTTGTTCACGGTCTAATGGCGTAACCTCTGTAAAGGTTCTGCCATTACGTGATGATTTTTCAATCAGCAAATGATTATCAGCCCCTGCGGCAATTTGCGCCAAATGGGTAACACAAATTACCTGCCTGCCTTTTGAAACGCGCTTAAGCTGTGTCCCCACCTTATCGGCTGCATAGCCGCTGATGCCGGTATCAATTTCATCAAATATCATCGTGTCAACACCGTCATTGTCGGCTAAAGCGCTCTTAATGCTTAACATAATTCTTGAAAGCTCACCGCCCGAAGCAATTTTGTGAAGCGGCTTCTGCGTCTCTCCTGAATTTGCGGAAATCATAAATTCAACAATATCGCAGCCGTTTTTAGTGTATCTGCCCTCTTTAATATCAGGAAAAAACTCAACACCTTGCATATTAAGATACTGCAAAACATTGGTAACTTCATTTTTAAAGCGTTTGGCAGCATTTACACGTGTTTCGGTAAGCTGTTTGCCCAGAGAAATAAGAGTTTCTTTTGATTTTTCAAGCATTTCTTCCAATTCAAAGGAGCGCTTATCCGAAAAGGATATGTTTTCAAGCTGAAGCTTTGCATCACTCAAAAATTCAAGCATTTGTGACTCACTATTGCCGTATTTTAACATAAGCTTATGTAAAAGGTCAAGCCTTTGATTAATATGATCGGCATTTAAGTCCAAAAAATCGTTTTCACAAAGCTTTGTATTGACAGATGCCGCAACATCTTCTACAAGACTGACAGCATCATTAAGCTTTTGTGAAAGTATTGAAAGCTCCTCATCATCAACTGTGCTTAACTGCTTTGCGGAGTTTTTAAGCATTAATATAGCGCCGTCGGTATCGTTTCCTCCGTAAAGTATTTCGTTAACTAAATTAAGTGCTTTTTGAGTTTGCTCAAAATTTTCTGCAATTTTAAGCCTTTTTTTAAGCTCATCAATTTCGCCAAGCTTTACCGAAGCATCCTCAAGCTCTTTGATTTGATATTTTAAAAGCTCAATTTTTCTTAACTTCTCATCTTCATCAATCTCAAGTGATTGAAGTTCTTTCCTAATAGAATTAAGCCTTTTAAATTCAGTGTAGTATTCTTCAATTTCTTTTGAATTGTCTGCTATAGCATCAATAAAGCCACAGTGCATATCCGGATTCAAAAGGGCTTGATTATCGTGCTGACCGTGTATATCAATGAGAAAACCCGCAATTTCACGCAAAACAGAAGCAGTAAAGGGTTTGCCGTTAATTTTGATAATCCCCTTGCCGCTTGTGCTCAATATTCTTGAAATAAGAATATTTCCATCTTCATCGGGAGAAAGTTCATACTCCGCTAATTTTTGAAGATTTTTAGGCGAAATATTACCGAAAAGAGCCGAAACCTCAGCCTTTTCACAGCCGGTTCTAATCAAATCCTTTGAGGTTCTTTCGCCGAGCACTGCATTAATAGAATCAATAACGATTGATTTACCGGCACCCGTCTCACCTGTTAAAACATTAAAGCCCTCTTTAAATTCAATATCAGCACGTTCAATAACTGCAATATTTTCAATATGTAAATATTTTAGCATAATAAGACCGCCGTTACAAAAGTTTGATTAAGCTTTCTTTCAAAAGCTTTGATTGGGCTTCACCTGTTGTTACAATAATTATTGTATCGTCTCCCGCGAGCGAGCCTAACATCATATCGCCGAACAACTCATCCACGGCAACACACGCACTTGATGCCATGCCATTATGACATTTAATCACTACATTATTCAGTGAATAATCGACCGTCTTAACGGCTTTTGAAAAAAAGTCACTATAGTGTGTAGTGTCTCTGCTGGAAACCTTATTACTGCTGTTTACAAGATAACGATAATTTCCCTGGTCATCTCTTCCCTTAACAAGCTTCAGCTCTCTGATATCCCTAGAGACGGTAGATTGTGTAACATCAAAACCAAGCTCTAAAAGTCCATTTTGAAGATCCTCCTGCGTAAGACATACCTTGTTCTTAATCAGCTCTAGAATCTTTTCTTGACGTTTACTTTTCAAATCACACACTCCTTGAATCCTTGAATTTATAAGATAAGGTCTTGTAGAATGACCTATTATTAAGTCTAATCAGCTGTGCTGCTTGCGGAGAACGCTTAATATGAATTTCTGTAAACGGTTTAATCGCTGAAACCTTGCGTCCGTCAACAGTCAAAAAAATTTCAGTGCGCTTTTTTGAAAAAGCTTTAAGCAAAATTTCGTTATCAGCACCGAGCAAAATTGGTTTTGCAGAAAGTGAATGAGAGCATATAGGGGTTATACAAAAGCTTTCGGTCAAGGGGTCAATAATAGGACCGCCTGCAGACATCGAATATGCTGTGGAGCCGGTTGGAGTTGATATTATAAGACCGTCAGCACGGTAGCTTATGTAATCATTTCCTACACCTACAGAAATATCAATAATACGCGATATAAAACCGCTGGTTACAACAGCGTCATTTAATCCGTTATATTCCGTAATAACCTTACCGTTCTCCAGAACACTGACATTCAGCATCATACGTTTTTCAATAAAAAACTCATTTGTTTTAAGTTTAGAAATAAGCGAAAGCTCATTTTGCTCTATATTGGCAAGATAGCCCATTCTTCCGGCATTTATACCCAACACAGGTTTATTATTTAAAGCGGCACGCTTTGCATATCTCATAATAGTTCCGTCGCCGCCGATAGTGATTATTATATCTGCTATGTTGTAAAGCTCGTCTTCAGGGGCATGCTTAAAATCTGTAGCACAAATACTGTCCGGCAAATATGCTTCAATACCCTCGGACTTTAATATTTTGCCAAGCTTTTCAACAACATCAGATGAACCACGTTTATCAAGGTTTGGTAAAACTGCAACAATCACAGTATCATCCCTTCGTTAATTTAAATTCTTATACGATTCTTCAACAACCGATTCGGCAGTTGCTTCAACAAGTATTTCGGGATTATCGGTCTTTTTAATATAACACAGATACTCGATATTACCCTCCGGACCCTTTACGGGAGAAAAATCAAGCCCTAAAAGTGAAAACTTATTTTCAATAATTAAACCGATTATTTTTTCAATAACCGCAATATGGACGCTTTTTTCTCTTACAACGCCCTTTTTGCCCACGTTATCTTTACCTGCTTCAAATTGCGGCTTAATAAGGCAAACTGCTGTTCCGCCGTCCTTTAAAAGCGTTCTCATAACAGGAAGAATTAAAGAAAGCGAAATAAAAGAAACATCAACCGATGCAAAGTCAAGCAAATCGGGAACCTGCTCTGAAGTTACATATCTGAAATTGGTTCTCTCAAGATTTATTACTCGCTCATCGGTTCTTAATTTCCAAGCAAGTTGACCGTAGCCAACATCAATGGAATAAACCTTAACCGCTCCGTTTTGAAGCATACAATCGGTAAAGCCGCCGGTTGAAGCACCAATATCGGCGCAAATAAACCCGGATAAGTCCAAATTAAAGGCAGAAACCGCTTTTTCAAGTTTTAAACCGCCTCGGCTTACATATTTTAAAACCTCTCCTCTGACCTCAATAATGTCGTCAGGCTTTACAGTATTGCCTGCCTTATCAGATTTTTGGTTATTAACATAAACTATTCCTGCCATTATAAGTGCTTTTGCCTTTTCTCTGCTTTCCGCAAAGCCTTTTTCGGTTAAGGCAACATCTAATCGTAATTTTTCTGCCATAAGCTCTCCGTAAACTATTTAATTGCATTTAAAACTGCATTACTGTCCAATCCGTTGTTCTTAATAGAGTTTGATACATTCGCCGCTTGAACAAATTTATCATTTACAGCGTGTATAATAAATTTCCCCTTAAAGCCGTTTTCATAAAGCTTTGAAAGCAGATGCTCACCTATGCCTCCGCTTCTAACCGTTTCTTCAAAGAAATGAAGTTCGGAATATTGGGAAACAACATCGGTCATATCTTGGCTTAATGGATATATTTTATTAAGCTTTATAATACTGAAATCTTTGCAAATTTCAAAAGCCTTGGAGCATTCGGAAAACAATCTGCCATACGTAATAACTGCTTTTTTTCCGTTACCCTTTATAATCGAAAAATCTTCAGTCTTGTCAAAAGGCAAACAAAAATCCTCTTTACCTCTTGGATATCTGATTGCAGTAATTCTATCTTCATCCGCAGATTGACGGATTCTGAATTTCAGTTCGTCATAGGTTGAGGGCGAATAAATTGTTATATTCGGTATCATTGAGAGATATGAAACATCAAACAGTCCTTGATGGGTCTCACCGTCTTCTCCGACAACACCTGCTCTATCCACCAAAAAACGTACAGGAAAATTACCTATAGCGCAGTCGTGAATAATTTGGTCAAAGCTACGCTGTAAAAAGGTTGAATATACCGCAAAATACGGCTTCATTCCCTCCTCGGCAAGACCTGCCGCAAAGGTTGTGGCGTGTTGCTCGGCGATACCTACATCAAAAAATCTGTCGCTATAGTCTTGCGCAAAGCGAGAAAGCCCTGTTCCTTCTGTCATTGCAGCAGTGATTGCGCAAATTTTATTGTCAGTGCCTGCCAATTCACAAAGCGTGTCACCCGCAACACTTGAAAAACATTCGTTGCTGTTTGTGTCAGCACCCTGTTCTATATCAAAAGAAGAAACACCGTGATAATTTTTAGGGCTGTCCTCTGCATAGGAATAACCTTTACCTTTTTTGGTGATAACGTGTATAAGTGAAGGTCGGTTATACTCCTCGGCAATTTTAAAAAGCGACTCCATTGCCGCGATATTATGACCGTCCACAGGTCCTAAATAGTTGAACCCGAGTGCAGAAAAAATATTTCTGCGGTAAAAGATACCCTTTATAATTTCCTTTATCTTACGAATAAAAGTATTTATAGGCTTACCGATCAAAGGAATTTTAACCAAAAATCGGCTTAAAGCAAATTTGAAATAATGATAACGTGATTTGTTCCGCATTTTTGTAAGAGCGCTTGAAAGCGAACCCACATTATGTGAAATAGACATTTTATTATCATTTAAAATAACAATAAAATTACCTTTATCAGAGCCTGCATTGTTAAGTGCCTCATAAGCCAAGCCGCCTGTAAGCGCACCGTCACCGATAACTGCAACAGCAGTGCCCTTTTCGCCTTTAAGACGCTTTGCTTTATAAATTCCGTATGCCGCTGAAACAGAATTACTGCTGTGACCTGTGATAAACTTATCGTGTTCACTTTCCTGCGGCTTTAAAAATCCCGAAATACCGTTCTCTGTTCTGATTGTTTGAAATTTATCAAATCGTCCCGTTAAAAGCTTATGCGTATAACACTGGTGACCAACATCAAAAATAATAGCATCCTGAGGCGAATTAAAAGCTCTGTGCAGTGCAACTGTCAATTCTACTGCTCCAAGGTTTGAAGCTAAATGACCGCCGTTTTTTGAAACAGTGCTAATAATACAGTTTCTAATTTCATCACAAAGATTATTTGCGTCTGCTATATTCAGTTTTTTTACATCTTCCGGAGATTTAATTTTATTTAAAATCGGATATTCCAAACTGTTTTACATTCCTTTAATAATTTCTGTTAAGTAAATATTTCGTAAGCGCTTTAAGATTTGAAACGTCACCGTTAAGCATAGAAAGTAAGCCCAAAGCTTCATTTGTAAGCTCCATTGCAAGCTCTTTGGCTTTTTCAATACCGTAAATTGAAACTAATGTAGTTTTATTGTTTTCCTCATCGCTACCAATAGGTTTACCCAAAATAGCAGAATCACCCTCAATATCCAGGATATCGTCAATTATTTGAAAAGCAAGACCCAAATTCAAGGCATAATTTCCGGCTAACGCTTGTGTATCTTCATCAGCCCCCGAGAGAATGCAACCGATTTCTGCTGCTGCTGAAAGTAAAGCACCGGTTTTAAAGAGATACATTCTTCTTAAGGCATCCTCTTTTGGAGTATTTGTTTCAAAGCTTAAATCCATTACCTGACCGCCTATCATACCGTGAGCGCCCGAGTGGTGTGCCAACAACGAGATTGCTTTAACTACAAGCTCGGGCTTTGCATTAGATTTAGCGGCAATTCTAAAGCTTTCAGTGAGGAGTGTATCTCCTGCTAAAAGTGCTGTTGCTTCCCCAAACTTGATATGACATGAGGGGTTTCCTCTTCGCAAATCATCGTTATCCATACAGGGTAAATCATCATGAATAAGTGAATATGTGTGTATCATTTCAAGAGCAACAGCAAAAGGTAAAACATCTTTCTCATTTCCGCCGCACACCTTTGCAAACTCCAGCATAAGTATAGGTCTTATTCGCTTACCACCAAGGGTAAGACTATACCGAGCCGCATCAATTACTTCTTTGTATTCGGTGTTTCTTGGAGGAAAAAAATCATCAATGGCATTGTTAATAATCTTTTTATAATCTTCTAAAAGCTTTTCGATCAATCTAAACTTCCTCCGATTCAATATCAGTAAGCCTTGTAATGCGTTCTTTAGCATTAATCAGCGCATTACGGCACTCCTCTGTATATTTCATACCTTTTTCAAAAAGTGATATTGACTCTTCAAGTGAGCATTCGCCTTTTTCAAGCTCGTTTATAATTTTTTCGAGCTCATTTAGTGATTTTTCAAAATCAACCTTATTTTCAGACAATTTTATACACCTCGTTTTGAAATTACTTCACAATCTGCTTCGCCGTCAGAAAACCTGACACTTAAAATATCTCCCTTTTCAATCTCACTTACCGATTTAACAGCTCTGTCACCTATCTTTATGGTAGTAAAGCCACGAGAAAGCGTTTTTAAAGGACTCAAACCGTCAATCACTGCCACATCCTTTAAAAAAACAGTTTGAGCGCGCTCGTAACGGCTTTCGGCAGCATTCTTTAAAGTATCATAAAATCGGTCAACAAGCTCCGACTTTCGGTAAATTAACATTTCTAAAGGATTTTTAAAATAAGGACTTGCATTCAAAGCAGAAAGCCTTGCTTCAGATAAATTGTATTTAGAAATCAGTGAATTTTGAAGTATTTTACTATATTTTGAAAGCTTCGCTAAAACCTCATCAAAATTAGGAACGGCTAATTCTGCCGCCGCAGAGGGTGTGGGTGCTCGAAGATCTGCAACAAAGTCACAAATTGTAAAATCTGTTTCATGACCTACCGCAGAAATTACGGGAAAGGGTGATTCGTAAATTTTTCTTGCCAAAGCTTCGTCATTAAATGCCCATAAATCCTCCGCAGAACCACCGCCACGACCGATTATTGCAACATCAATTTCGCCTATTTTATAAAGCTTATCAAGTGTTGCCAGCATCTCGGGAACAGCTAATTCGCCCTGAACTGAAACAGGACACAATAATACCTCTGCCAAAGGCCACCGTCTTGAAAGAATATTCAAAATATCCTTTACTGCTGCCCCTGTAGGCGAAGTAATAACCGCTATTTTTTTAGGAAAAGCAGGTATAGGTCTTTTAGAATCAGCATCAAGCAAGCCTTCTTTTTGAAGCTTTTCCTTTGTTTGTTCAAACTTTAAAGCAATATCACCCATACCCGATGGCATCATTTCTTCGGCATATAACTGATATTGACCGTCCTTTTCGTAAAGGGAAACTCTGCCTCGCAACACAACCTGTAAACCGTCACACGGTTCAAATTTTACACGTGAAGCATTCACTTTGAACATAACACAGCGAATAGCGGCGTCCGCATCCTTCAATGTGAAATACCAATGTCCGCTTGAATAGTGATTCTTAAAATTTGAAAGTTCACCCGAAACAGTCACATTCGCAAGTTTTAAATCGCCCTCCATCAAGGAACGTACATAAAGGTTAAGCTGTCTTACACTTAAAGCGGCTGTTGTCATATTACAAGCTCTTTAACAACGGTAGAAAGAATACCGTTCACAAAAGAAGCATCTTCTTTTGTTGCATATTTTTTAGAAAGCTCACCCGCCTCGTTAATTGAAACTGAATTCGGTATTTCCTCAAAAAACATAATTTCAAAAATTGCAAGGCGCAAAATAGAAAGCGCGGTTTTGCTGATACGCTCTATCCTCCAGCCAACAGCATTTTTGGAAATAGTATTATCGATTGCTTCAAGCTTTTCAAACACACCGAAAAACACCTTTTCAATATATTCATCGGGCTCTAAATCCCTAACCTCTTTAGCAATTTCCAAAATTTCAGCCGCAGAGTTATCGTTAAAAGCTTTTTCAAAAATCAGAATAAATGCTTCTTCACGTGCTTGCTTGCGTGTCATAAGTTTACCTTCCTTTACCGCATAGATATAGATACTTGAATTATACACGAAAATATGCAGTTTTTCAAGCATAATAACGAATATTTTTGAATATTTTAAAATAAAAAAAGTGGGTAAAACCCACTTTTAAAAAATTAAAGACTATTGTTCATCAATAACATATACTATATTTTCAAGCTTAAGGAGTTCTTCAAAGCTGTTGAGCGTTCTTCCGTTTAGAACAATATGTATTCCTATGTTACCTTCCTTGCCGCTTTTTGCAGGGACAATATGGGTTGAATAATCCGTTTTGAAGACAACTCCCAACTCATTTATCACATCATTTAAGCGATACATATTGTCACATTCAATATAAATAATTTCAAAGCTTTTTTTGCGGCGCTCAAGTTTTGCAAAAAGAATAACGGTAGCCAAAAACAGAAACGCAACAACTATCGCGCCGATGTAAAAACCGTAGCCTAAAGCCATACCTATGGTTGCGGTTGTCCAAACACCTGCGGCGGTAGTAAGACCGGTGATAACATTACCGTTTTTGAGAATAATCATACCGGCGCCCAAGAAGCCGACACCCGATACAACCTGTGCGGCAATTCGTGTAATATCACCTACACCGTATTCTTCATGTGCAAAAACGCCAATCATTGCCGTAAGCATTGCACCCAAGCAGACTAATATGTGTGTACGCATACCTGCGGCACGTCCGTGTCTTGCACGTTCAGTGCCTATAAGACCACCGATAATAACTGCCAAAATAGCACGCAAAGCAACCTGCCAAATAGTCATTTAAAATAACCCCCACACATTTTTTAAAAAACAAAAAGCAAGGATACGAAAAACGTATTCCTTGCATCTCTATTCACATCGTTGTAATTATATTACAAAAATCATTAACTGTCAAGCATTATTTTGTTAAATTGTTAAAAGCTTCCATAACTCGCTTAAGCTGTGCAATGGGAAGACCTACAACATTAAAGTAATCACCGTCTATTGCTTTAACAAAGAGACTGCCCATTCCTTGTATTCCGTAGCTCCCCGCTTTATCATAAGGCTCAGCTGTATCCAAATATTCGTTGATTTCCTCTGCGGTCAAGTTGAAAAATTCCACACTTGTTTCTGTAGCAAAGCTAATGCTTTTATCTCCTTTTACGAGCGCACAGCCGGTTATTACTTTGTGTGTTTTGCCGGATAAATCGGAAAGCATTCCAAATGCTTCTTCCCTATTTTTAGGTTTGCCTAAAATTTTGTTATTTAATATTACGCAGGTATCTGCACCGATTATAAGACTATTTGGAAAAACGGATGCAACATCCTTTGCTTTAAGCGTTGCTAAAAACTGCGGCACCTCTTCGGAAGGCATATCAAAAGGCACATCTTCTGAAACCTTGGAAGCCTTAACGGTAAAATCCTTGCAAATATACTTTAAAAGCTCCTGCCTTCTTGGTGAGGCAGAGGCTAATATCAAATTATCATATTTCATAGAAAACACCTTTAATACTGCTTTTTGATCTTTTAATATGCAAATTATATTCCGCAACGGAAAACCGCACATGAACTGCATAAGCGGCAACCATATAAGGCAGTGTGAAAACGAGCGGAATTATAAAAAATGATAGAATTATCCAAATTGCAAAGGAAGAAAACAAATAAATAAAATCTAAAGCTGATTTTCTTGAAATAACGGTAGACATATGTAATGTTTCTTGAACGTCCATATCCTCGTCTGCAACAAAAAGAATAGGTGCAATATAAAATTTCAGCATATAAAATATCAATGCAACAATTGCAAAGGTCTTAACTATTAATGACACAGAATCCAGGTTTGCCGCCCAAAGCGGTATTGAAATATCAAATAATTCATAAAAGGAATCATTCGTGAGAAGCCGCAAAACGTATATAGGTGTAAAGAAAACCAAGCCCATGGGTACAGCCTTCAAAAACAGCAAACCAATAAATTTTAAAGCTTTAAGATAATTCTTTGGATTTGAAATATAATAAAAAACCGCTAACGGACTGTCTATAGCACCAAAAAGCAATCGCCAAACAAAACGAACCAAGCCCAAAAACACAGGTGCTAAAAAGAAAACCGAAAGTAATGCTAAAACAACAAGGTAGGCGGGAAAAGCCGAAACATACAGTAAAATACTTACAGAACGTTCACAAATTAAGCAACTAAAAAGAAACACCAAGCCTGCAAAAATTGCAGAAAGCATATTACCGTTTAAAGCAGTGAGAGCTGTAGTTTTAACAATCTTACTGCCGGTAGCCATATAAATCACCAAAACTTTCTAATAAACTGAAATTAATTATAGCACCAAAAGTCAGAAAATTAATTTCTAAAATGTTAATTTTGAATAGTTAGCCATAATTTTTTTGGTTCCAACCTTTTCAAAAGCAATTTCAAGAACATAATCGCCCGCCATAGGGGTAACCGATAAAATCATACCGTTGCCGAAGGTTTTGTGTGTCACCTGCTGACCCACGGTATAAAGTGTATTTGCGGTATTAACCTTTGCAGAAGTGCTGAAAGAGCTCGCAAAAGAAGATGTGCGCGGTTTCTGTGTATAGCCGGAATAAGTAGGCGTCTTCACGGTAGAAACAGGTGCTTTTGCAGTTACACCGCCAAAATCACAAAGCTCTTCCGGAATTTCCTTTACAAAGCGAGAGGGCAAATTTCTGTTGGTTGCACCAAACATCATACGCATTGAGGTATTGGTAATTGTTAGGTTCTTCTTGGCACGTGTAATAGCAACATAGGCCAAGCGGCGTTCCTCTTCAATTTCTTCGGGACCACCGTAAATAGACTGATTACCCGGGAAAAGTCCCTCCTCAAGTCCAACAAGAAAAACATTATTAAACTCAAGACCTTTAGCGGAATGAATGGTCATCAGAACAACCTTGTCATCACTTGTATTCATAGAGTCAATATCGCTTACCAAAGCTATTTGCTCAAGAAAATCAGATAATGAGGGTTCTTCGTTCTCAAGCTCATACTGCGCAATCGTTGAAGCTAATTCTTTAACGTTGGCAATTCTGTCCTCGCCTTCCTCACCCTCTAAACTAAGCGCAGAGGTATAGCCTGTAACCGAAAGTAATGTATCAAACAGTTCGCAAAGGGAAACCTCTTCTGCTGTTTCGGTTAATTTTTCAATCATACTGCAAAATCCCTTGAGCTTTTCTCCAGCACGTGAAAGAGCGGCATACTCATCTGCATTCTTCATTACCTCAAACACAGAAACACCAAGCTGTGCGGCAATTTCTGCGGCACGGTTTACAGTTGTTTCACCAATACCTCTTTTAGGCTCATTAATGATGCGTCGAAGTCTTAAATTATCGTTATTATTGTTTATTAACTGCAAATATGCCAAAACATCCTTAATTTCTTTACGGTCATAGAAACGCAGACCGCCGATAACCTTATAAGAAATTCCACTGCGGGCAAAAACATTTTCAATTGCGTTTGACTGTGCATTTGTCCTGTAAAGAATGGCGTGATCGCTGTAATTTGCACCGTTATGTACGTTGTCTAAAATACAGTCAGTAACGTAGCGTGCCTCTTCACGCTCATCGTAAGCAGTGTAAATCTTGATTTTACTGCCGTCACCGTTGTCTGTCCAAAGTGTTTTTCCCTTTCTTCCCTTGTTATTTGAAATAACCCTGTTGGCGGCATTAAGGATATTTGAGGTAGAACGGTAATTTTGCTCAAGTCTTATTGTTTTAGCACCACGATACTCATCCTCAAAATTAAGGATATTTTCAATTGTAGCACCTCTGAAGCGGTATATACTTTGATCATCATCACCAACAACGCAAAGATTATTTTTGCCGGATGCCAAAAGACTTATAAGCACATACTGTGCGTGGTTTGTATCTTGATACTCGTCCACCATAACATAACGAAATTTGTTAGTATAGTACTCCAAAACATCACTGTTTTTATCAAGCAGTTCTACGGTATTTACAATCATATCATCAAAATCCATAGCATCAGCTTTTTTAAGCGCCTTTTGGTAAAGAGAATACAACTCGGCAATAATTTTTTGACGGAAATCGCCGCTACCTACCGATGCCGTAAACTCCGCAGGAGAAATCAGCTTGTCCTTTGCTTTTGATATTGCAGCCAATACCATTTTATGAGGTACAAGCTTATCGTCAATATTATGCTGTTTCATCAATTCCTTTATAAGGCGGCGCTGATCATCGGTATCATAAATCGTGAAATGAGAGGTGTATCCGATTAAATCAGCATATCTTCTTAAAATTTTACCGCAGATCGAGTGAAAGGTTCCTGCCCAAATATCATCACCACAGTCGCCCAAACGAGCCGAAATGCGTTCCTTTAACTCGCCTGCCGCTTTATTCGTAAAGGTTATAGCAAGAATTTGCCAAGGCTTTGCGGCACTGACACTGCAAACGCCTTCAGGAATATCGGATGCGGTGCCGTTTAAATAAGCTTCTGCCGCTTCTGTGTCATAATCTACGGTATCAGGTATAAAGGTGCTGTTATAAGCATCACCGAATTTAACGAGGTTTAAAATACGGTTTACAAGCACAGTTGTTTTACCCGATCCCGCACCTGCAAGCACCAGTAAAGGGCCGTTAACGGTTGTTACTGCTTCAAATTGGCGGTCATTCATTTTATTAAAATATTTTTTTATAACGCTTCGTCTGAGTGATAAAAAATCCATAAAAATCTCCTAAAAAATATACTAATAAATATATTACTATTTACAGAGTTAAAAGTCAAATTAAAAAGTTATTTAAACACTATATTTTTTATTGACTTTAAGAAAAGCCTATGCTATATTGCAAGTAGAAAACAATACTAGTCCTTTGGATGTAAGAAAGTAGGTATTTTTATGAAATACGGAATTTTCTCAGCAAACGAATTTATTTACACAGATTCAAACACCGAAAACGGCAAAAAGAAAATTAAAGTTTTAGCTCCGCAAAACAGCTATGCCAATGCGCAAATTTTACTGAGGGCTAAAGGTAAAATTAAATTTAAATGGTGTGCTGACTCTGATTCTCCACTTTCTAACCCCGAAATTTACAGGCTCATCTCGGTTTATGTTGATAAAAATACAGGCTCCGGCACTTCTTCGTCCGTTTTACCGCAAGGAACTGAAGTCGACTATGTTGCAAAGCTTGCGCCATTTAGCGTGTATGATGCAATGGAGCAGGTTGATAATACCGTAAGTGTTGATGAAAATGGTAATGCCGCAATATATCTTCGTTGGTCAACCGCAAATTTAAGTAAAGGCACTTACAAGGGCAATTTAACACTTACCGACTCTGAAAATGACACTTGTATTATACCTGTTGAAATTGAAATTGCCAATGCTAAAATCCCTGAAAACGAAACGTTGAGAGTTACTAATTGGTTTGATATTGAAGTTATGTATAAATATCATAACGTCGAAGCTTGGTCCGAAGAACATTGGGAATTAGTAGAAAAATACGGTAAATTAATGCGTGAGGCTCACCAAACCGATTTTTGGCTACCTAATACAATATTTACATACATAAAAGACGAAAATGGTAATTATATTTTTGATTTTTCAAAGGCAGAAAGATTAATAAAGCTATATCTCTCCCTTGGATTCAAGTTTATTGAAGGTCCTATAATGCTTTACCGCAAATCTTGGGAGCAGGCTGAATTTTATATTAAAATAGACGGTGAGGACGTCCATGCCTTATCAAATGAAGCTTATCCGTTTATGATGGCATTTTATACACAGCTTTACAGTTTCCTAAAAAGCAACGGCTGGTATGAAATTTTTTATGCTCATGTTGGTGATGAACCGCAAAAATATTGCGCAACAGAATACCGTATAATTTCAGGATTAATACGTAAATGGATGCCAGGTGTTAAGATAATAGAAGCTGTTGAAACACCCGAGCTTGACGGTGCTGTTGATATTTGGGTTCCTAAATCGGACAGATATTTGACCTACAAGCAAGAATTTGACCTGAAAATGGCTCGTGGCGAGGATATTTTCTGGTTTTATACCTGTATGTTCCCGGGCGGCGAATATTTAAACCGCTTGCTAGATGAGGAGCTTATACGAACAAGATATTTACATTGGTCAAACTATGTTTACGGCTTCACAGGCTACCTGCATTGGGGCTTTAATATGTATGCTTCCAATAACGGTGGGAACGGTGTGTTTACGGGAGCTTGCAGTCGGCCGGACGGTGTAAGAGCGCAATTACTACCCGCAGGAGATACTCACATTGTTTATCCTTTGGATAAGCAAGTGCTCAGAAGTGTAAGGCTTGAAATGATGCGTGCGGGTTGTGAGGATTACGAGCTTATAAGGCTTATTGAAGCTAAGGACAAAGCAAAAGCGGATGAAATAGTTAATAAATGTGTCCGCACCTTTACCGATTACACAAAGGATATTGATGCCTTTGAAGCAGCTTACCGTCAGTTATTAGAGCAATTCTAATTTAGTATTGTTTTTTTGAAAATTTTGTGTTATACTCTTTATACTTTAAAATTTAAGGACGGTTAAAGATGGCTATTGGATTTAAAAAGAGTCTGTTTGGTTTTAATTGTACGGATGTTGTTGAATACATAGAAAAAACTCATAAAACCTTTGTTCAAAAAGAAAAAAACCTTAACAATAAGGTTGAAGAACTTTTGGGTGAGCTTAATACCGCAAAAGAGGTTCAGGAAAAATTAGAGGCGGAAAAGCTTGAGCTTGACCGCAAATTGAATGAATTCAATCAAAAATATGAGGAAATTGAAAGACTTTCCGAAAATATAGGCAAGCTTTATCTTGTGGCACAAACTAACGCACAAGCAATAATCAGTAATTCCGAAGAAAATGCACAGCTTTCAAAGGAAGAAGTTAATCGAAACCTTTACACCATTGATGAAGCTCATTCCTCTTTAGAGGAGCTGCGTCAGCACATTGCAAAAACCTCTGATGATTTTATTGCCGAAGTTGAAAATATGATGGCTTCTCTCACAAAAACACGTGAGCAAATCGCAGTTAATACCGAAAGTATTGATAATGCAAAAAAAGAATTTACAGAAGTTTATGAAAGTATAGTTGGTTAGGCTGACGCCTTACAAAAAAAGCGCAAGGCAGTAAAAGGCGATGAGCGAAACCGTAATGAGTTCGACTCTTGTCAGCATTAAATTTAAAAGGGAGTGCAACCTGCACTCCCTTTAATTTTATAAATCACTTACATCAATTACCCTGTTTGTAAGACGGGATTTCTCAGCAGCAAAAACAAGTAAATGACTGTAAAGTGAGTCATTAATTGTCGGCACCGAAAAACCTTCATATTTATTGTTAAAATAATAAAAAATATCATTTATTAAGCCTTCATCACCACCACCGTGACCACCGTTTATACCATCGCTTCCAACCATTTCAACGGTTTCCTTATTCTTGGTTTCAAAATCATAAATCTCAATTGGTGTATCATTATGAAGAGCGGTCCTTATTTCTCCTTTTGTTCCCATTATATGAATAAATCTTCCGCCGCGGTTAAACGGATTCATTGTGAAGTTAACAAGTATATCATCCTCAAAGATCATATTAACTGTTTGTCGGTCAACAACATCATTGTCGCACTTGTAAACACATTTGCCGTATTGTGTATTCTTAATGGTGTAAAGAACATCATCGTCTGTTGGTTTTGGATTCATAGTAGCGGTAGTTCTAAACCAAGAGTTCTTTTTATCGTCATAATAAACTTTTACCGCATCATAAGGGCATTTTTCACTGTGAGGGCATCCGTCAATACAGTATTGAGGTGCATTTTCGGGCGCATTTTCTTCCTTAAAATAACTCAAACTGCCAAAGGATTGTATGCTTTTGCATTTTTTGCCTATAAGCCAATATAAAATATCAAGATCATGGCAGGATTTTTGAAGAAGCATTGCAGAGCTTCTTTCAGTGTTTCCCCAATTACCTCTTATAAAGCTGTGTGAAAAATGAAGATTACCCACACATTCCTCGTGATTAATTGATACTAACTTCCCTATTCTACCGGACTCAATGACCGTTTTTAAGGTTTTGAAAATATTGGTATAACGCAAAACCGTGCAAATTACAACCCTTACATTGTTTTTATTTGCAGAATCTACTAATTTCCTACATTCTTCCTCGGTAGGCGCAATTGGCTTTTCCAACAAAATATCATATTTTAAATCAACTGCCTTCATAGTTGCCGCAAAATGGTCTCTATCCATATTAGCAATTATTACAAAATCTGCAATTTTCCCAAGCTTAAATAGTGGATTATAGTCCTCAAAACACATTTCTTCGGGTATTTCTCATTGTTCTTTCACATAATTTCGACGTTCAGGTATAGGTTCAGCAATTGCCACTACCTCGAACTTATCGGAGCTTTTTTTCATTATATTAGAATAGGTTATTCCTCTCTGTCCGCAACCGATTATTATAGCCTTAAGTTTTTTCATTAAAAATTCCCCTTTACAAATCAAATTTACGATAATATAATTATAAAGGTAAACTTTTCATAAATCTATAGTATATTAGCTCAAAAATATACGATATTCGTTCAAAAAAGCAGGTGATTTTTTGCAGAGAAATTTTATTGAGCCAATAAGCGTTTTAACCCTCAGTCGCATATTTACCATTTTTGAAAGAGAATGTTTAAACGGATATAGCTTTTCGGGAGAATCTCACGATTTTTGGGAATTGGTATATGTTGCCAAAGGGTCTATACGTGTATCGGCGGATGACAGAGTTTATAATCTTTCTGAAGGTGACATTATCTTCCACAAGCCGTTAGAATTACATAAATTCACGGTAGACTGTAAGTGCGGCGCTGTGATTAATGTATTGTCCTATCTGGCAGAAGGTGAAATTGCAGAAAAAATGGCAAGCAGAGTTTTTAGCCTTAATGCTGAACAAAAGCTGCTTGCCAAAAAGATATTTGATTTTTCAGAGTTTTTATCCGATACCAAAATTACCGAGCGACAACTTGATACCGAAAAGGATTATTATAATGTTTTATTTAAAAATCCTTTAAAAACACAGTTGACCATAGGTTATATTTGTGAGCTGATTATCACACTTTCAAAAAGCAAAAGTGTTTTTTCGGAATTTGAATCAGAGGAAACCAGGCTTTTTAAAAAAGCCATTGAAATAATGAGGCAACACCTGGGGGACTCTATTTCAGTTCCAAAGCTTGCATTTTCAATTGGTACAAGCGAATCAACACTTAAAAGAATTTTTGATAAATACGCAAAGCTTAGCGTTTATAAATACTTTCTACAGTTAAAAATCAACCAAGCAACCGTTATGCTGCAAAACGGCGCTTCGGTAGGTAAAACAGCAGAAGAATTGGGCTTTTCCAGTCAAAACTATTTTTCTTCGTGCTACAAACGTGAAACAGGACAAAATCCGTCACAAATAAACAAATTTTAAATATATTTTTCGTTTGCTGTTTTATTAACGCCCATTATTCCGCCTATTAAAGCAGAAAGCATAATAATTATAAAATGAAATAGTGTATTAACCGTAATTCCGCCCTTATCGGCAAACAAAGAAATCAAAGTTACAATTGTAAATTCAGTTCCACCCACCAGAAGACCTACCAAAAAGCCCTTTTTAGCAACTTTTTTTGCCGCATAAAATGAGGCAACCAGGCTTCCTGCCGCTAACGAGACCGTAGCCAAAACCGTTGCATAGTCATATCCTGTTTGCAAAAAATACATTAATACCGAAAACAATAAGACAAAAACAGCGGTCACAAATATATTAATCAAAGCAGTTTTGATAATCAGTGCGTAGTTAAAAGCCGTATTTTTTTCAAATCTTTCTTTCATAAAAAAATCCCTCCCGCAATAATTGTATTCGGGAGGGAAAATTTTTATTACATTTTATACATCATCATGTATGGTAAGGTTTGTTTGAATAGCCCAACGTGCAAAAGTGAGTTTGCTGTGATCGCTGATAGATTCAATTACAAAAGTATCCTCTTTAAGTGAAATTATTCTGCCGTAAATACCGCCGATGGTAACAATCTCATCACCAACCTGGACATTTTCACGCATTTTCTTTTCAGCCTTTTGCTTCTTTTTCTGGGGACGGATAAGTAAAAGATACATACCGCCGAAAATAACAGCGTAAATTACAATCATTAAAAGAATACCGCCGGTGCCATTGCCCTGCGGCTGTGCAGCTAAACTAATCATATTTAAATTCATTAAATTTGACCTCCAAATTTTTACTAAATGGTATTATACAATATAAGACTTAATTTTGCAAGTACTTTATATTCTTGTTGAATAAATTATTTCTTTTTCCTTTTTGAACTCGGAAAAACTACCGTTATCAAGGGCATTTCTTATGTCAATCATAAGGTGATTGTAAAACCATAGGTTGTGCATAACCAGAAGTCTTTGCGAAAGCATTTCTTCAGATTTGAGCAGGTGTCTTATATATGCCTTGCTGTATCTTCTGCAAACCGGACAATCACACAAGGGGTCAATCGGTGTCATATCTCGGTCATATTTTTTGTTGTTAATATTAATGATTCCTTGTGAAGTAAACAAATGACCGTGTCTTGCATTCCGGCTTGGCATCACGCAGTCAAAAAGGTCAACTCCCCTTTCAACCGCATTTAAAATATTTGCAGGAGTTCCAACCCCCATCAAATAACGAATTTTATCTTTTGGCATATAAGGGGTTACGTTTTCAATAATGTCATACATAATTTCAGTAGGCTCCCCAACAGCCAAACCGCCTATTGCATAGCCGTCAAGGTCCAGCTCACGAATTTCCTTCATATGTTCAATTCTTAAATCCTTATAGGTACAGCCTTGATTTATACCAAAAAGCATTTGCTCTTTATTTATAGTATTTTCAAGTGAGTTTAGCCTTTTCATTTCGGCTTTACAACGCTTTAGCCAGCGTGTTGTACGTTCACAGGAGGCCTTTGAATAAGAATGCTCTGCAGGGTTTTCAACACACTCATCGAAAGCCATTGCAATGGTTGAGCCTAAATTAGACTGTATCTGCATACTTTCTTCGGGACCCATAAATATTCGCCTACCGTCAACATGGCTTGCAAAGGTTACGCCCTCCTCTTCTATTTTACGAAGAGAAGAAAGTGAAAAAACCTGAAAGCCGCCGCTGTCGGTTAATATAGGACCATCCCAAGTTGTGAATTTGTGAAGTCCGCCGCAATCCTTAATCAAATCATCGCCGGGGCGTACGTGTAAATGATAGGTATTTGAAAGCATAACCTGGCAGTCCAACGATTTTAAATCCTCTGCTGAAACAGC
>JAZQKT010000060.1:0-4312 GCA_045542295.1 Acutalibacteraceae bacterium | reverse complement strand
CTTTCATATTGCATAATACTCTTTTTTTGTTTAAAAGTCAAGGCGATAAAAAATGAACTTGACAAATTTACCAAATCGTGTATACTTAAATTATACTTATTTTATTATAAAGGGGACATTTTTATGGCAAAATCTAAAGCTTCAAATGTTGTAACGATTATTTTGGCAGTCCTTATCAGCATTATGTTGGTTGTTTTAGCCGCTGTAACTCCTGTTTACACATCACTTTCGGCACTTGTTAAGCCCGAAAACGTTGTAAAGGTTGTTACCAATGTTGGTAAGGCACTTATTGAAGCTGAAGTTCAAGAGGGCTCCGGCGAAGGCGATGCGCAGAGCGTTATAGCTGACGATGCTGAATTCGGAACCGTTATTGAAGATTACATGGGAAAACTTCAAGAAGTTGTTTCATGCCAGGCACTTATGGACGACACTTTGGATGAGTTTGAGCTTACCAAGGCTTCCACTATCGATTTAGTCGACAGCAATGCTGTGCAAGAACTTTTAACTGTCTATGCGCAGGATGTTTGCAAGTACTTAATCGAAGGTGTTGCAGAACATAATTTGACCGAGGCAAAGGTAAAGGAAATCCTCACCGATAACTTTGATGAGATTTTTGTAATTGCAAAAGAAGCTAAAAGCTACACTGTAAGCGTAACCGATGATATGATTAAGGCAAGACTTGAGTTGGCTATTGAAGAAAACGCAAAAGAAATTTCTGAAATTGTTCCTACCGTTGAAGAGATTACAAAGGTTGTAAAAGGCAATATAGTATTGGCACTTCGCATTTTCCTTAATCCTATAGTTGCACCTATTTTAATCGGCGCTTGTGTTTTACTTGCAGCTCTTCTTTATGTTTGCCGTCGTGAGAAGTTTGGTGGATTCTTGTGGCTTGGTATTGATATCAGCGTTGCCGCAGTTATTCTTGCTGTCGTTTACATCCTGCTTTCAAAGTCTACCGGCCTTATCGAAAACACAGCTCTTTACATTTTAGTTGGCGCTGCTATGTCGGTTTATTTGAACATTTTGATGATAGGCATGATTATTCTTTTCGCTATTGCAATCTTAGCATTTGCACTGTTCTTCATCTTAAAAAACAAGGCTGCAAAAAAGGAAGCAGCATTAGCTGAATAATTTACATAAAAGAAAAAAGCGAGGGTTTTTAAAACTCTCGCTTTTATTTTTTATTTTTTAAAGAAATGTGCTTCGGTTTCGGCACAAAGAAAATGGTAAATCGGTAGGTGCAGTTCCTGAATTTTAAAGGTTTCGGTTTCAGGTGTGCAGATGCAAATATCAGAGATTTCCTTTAATTTTCCACCTGTTTTGCATGTAAGACCGATAACGGTAAGCCCCAGGCCCCTTGCAACCTTTGCGGCAGCAAAACATTTTCAGTCCTCCAAACAGCCGGCTTGCCACATTCCGCTTAATTTCATAAGGGCATAATACTCTTTAAAGCTAAATGGGCCTTTTCCGCTTAAATAATAGTTTTTGTGAGTTTCGCCGCCAGCGGTCCACTCAATTAAATAAAAGTGAAGCTCATCGCCGAGGTAATCGGTTAATGAAATTTCCTCTGCGCTGTTAGCGCGAAGCTCCTTTTCACCGCAAAGCACAACATTTCCGCTTTTAAGTTCGGTAACGGTGTAGGAAAGCGTAATATTATTACTTGTTTCATTAGCACCTATAAGGGTGAGCTTGCCGTTATTATCAGGCTCGCTCATCATAAGACAAATAGGGTTTTGAGAGCGCTTTATGGTGTAAAAAGCTAGCTTTTTAGCAAAATAATAATCGGTTACGGCATCAGAAAACTGAGGCCAACCATCTAGAAGATTCCACCAAATAATACCCGTCCTGCGCCAATCGGTTTTACCCATTCTAAATCGTTCAACAAAGAATTTCATAGCCTCTGCCTGGCTTGCCTGACTTATTTTTGCAAAGTCGCCAAGGTTTTCTGGCTCATCCTTAAACAAAACACCAATTTGGCTTGCCATAAGAGGAATTCGGAAGGCATAGGTAACATCGTAGCCCTTTTCCATACAGGTCGCGTGGGTGAGCCATTGCTGATTGTCCTTATAGGGCCATAAATGGTCTTTATCTATAAATTTTTCAATGGAAGCGGGGGCAGGACAGCCGTGATAACCCATTTCGCTGGCAAATTTAGCCTTAGATTTTGTATAAAAATCACTTTTAAAATAATCTCTTGGTCCCCAAAGGTGTTTTTCGGGGGTGTTATCTCCCTTGCCACTGCTAAATGCAACCGAATCAATGTAAGGGGAGCTGGGCAGGTAAATTCTTTCGGGGTCGTGAAGATTTAAAACATAGGGGAGAACCTGCCTTGTTAAAAGGTTTCGGTTAGGGTCAAGGCTGTGCGCCGTCCAAAAAGCACCGCATTCATCGCATTCGTTATCACCCGCCCAAAGGGCAAGGCTTGTGTGTTGGCGGTATTTTTTAATAACGGCTGTGGCCTCTTTTTCTAAATCTTCCATAACTTGATGAGTTAGTGGATAGGTGGCGCAGCCCATTGCGAAATCCTGCCAAACGGCAATGCCGTTTTTGTCGCAGTAATCAAAGAATGCTTCGCTTTCATAAACGTTACCACCCCAACAACGAACCATATTACAACCCGATTCCCCCAATAATTCAAGGGCTTTCGGCAGCCTCTCAGCATCCCTCGAATGAAGTGCATCAAGGGGTACCCAGTTGGTGCCGCGAACAAAAAGTCGCTCACCATTAATGGTAAAGCAGAATTCGTTGTTTTCATCGGCAAGGCTGCTGCGCATAAGACCGAAAATGCGGAAACCAAAATCAAAGGAAATACGGTCAATAACCTTATCGCCTAAAATTAGTTCTACCTTAACCGCATAAAGATTTTGTTCGCCCAAATCCTTGGTCCACCAAAGGTAGGGGTTATCAACAGAAAAGTTTCTCGTTCCCGAGGTGTACCAAAGGGTGTATGACTGTTCAAAAGAATGGTCTTTACAAACGCCGCTTATTCTAACGCGGTATTCGTGGGATAAATCCCCTGTAATTTTAGCACCATAATGAAGGCACAAAGCGGCAACGCCGTTCTCAAAATTAACACAGCTTAGATAACACTCTGTGAAAAATTCTTCTCGCTTCTCTACCAAATTAACAGGGAGCCAAATTCCACCAGATAAAATGCGGGGCATAATATCCCAGCCGTACATATGGGCGGCTTTTCGCACTACTAAGCTTTCGGCATTGTGCTCCTGGTGCTGAATTACGCCTGCACCAAACTCACGCTCTCTGGCTAGCAGAAAGGTGGGCTTAATGTGAACAACAAGCTCATTTTCACCCTTTTTAAGTAAGTGTTCGGCATCAAAGGAGTGGGGAATAAGCATATTATCAGAGGTGCCGAGGAGTTTTCCGTTTAAATAAATATCGGCGTAGGTATCAATGCCATCAAAAACAAGGTTATAATTTTTATCATTAGCGGTGAAAGTTCTAGCATACCAAAGGTGGTAGTTTTCTCTTTTTTGGGCATCTAAAGGATTATTCCCAAAGAATATGTCATCGATAATTCCTGCTTTTTCAAGGTCAATTTCAAAATTGCCGGGAACGGTGGCCGGAACGCTTTTGAGTCCTGACTTTTTAAGCTCCTTAAGGCAGGTAAAATTATCACGCTTTAAATTTCTGTTTTCTTCAAAAAACAGGGTCCACTGACCGTTTAATGAAACTTTCTTTTCGAAATCTGATTTCATTTTTACCTCCTTTAAAAAGCAAGGATATTTTAGTTTTATATTATATTTACAGATAATTAAAGTCAATATTAAAGTAATAAAAGACAAAGGTAGAGTAATTAAAGACAATATTTAAAGTGTGTGATAAAAAAGTTTTGACTCTCAAAGACCACACTTTTTAAAATAATAAAAAACAGTCAACGCCAAATGCGTTGACTGTTTTTTTATTTTGTATTGGCTATTTTTCCATTTTCCACCGTTAAAATGTGGTCACAAGCCTTAAGGGAAGAACTGCGGTGGGTGATGAAAATAATGGTTTTATCTTTTATTGTCTTCAAATTCTTAACAAGCTGCGCCTCGGTTTCTTCATCAACCGCTGAGGTTGATTCATCAAGGAGAATGATTTCACTTTCTGAAAGCAGAGCTCGGGCGATGGCAATTCGCTGAATTTGACCTTCAGATAAACCGCTTCCACGCTCGTTTATAACCGTATCAAGTCCGTTTGGAAGTTCTCTTATGAAATCGTAAGCCACGGACGTTTTTGCCGCAGAAATGATTTTTTCTTCACCGATATCGCCATTAAAAAAGGTTATGTTATCTCTAATTGTGCCTGAAAG
>JAZQKT010000059.1:0-9828 GCA_045542295.1 Acutalibacteraceae bacterium | reverse complement strand
ACTGTTTCGACATTCTATAATCATTATAATAATCACATCCTATTTATTGAAAAAGTAAAGAGTATGTGCTAAAATGATTAAAGCACTCAAAACATAATATTGAATGAAAAATCATATCCTTAAAATACGAATTATTTTTCGGAGTGATGATATGATTTTTAAAAAAAGTGTTTTTGGGGCTGTTTGCTTTTTAATATTAAGCTTTGTGCTCTGTTATACCTGCGTTCCGAAAAAAGAGACTGCAAAAACCGTCTCTTCAATAAATAAAAAACCGCAAATAATACTTGATGCCGGCCACGGCGGGTTTGACGGTGGAGCAGTTGCGGAGGACGGTACTGCGGAAAAGGATATTAATCTTAACATTTGTCTCGCACTTGAAAGTATATTAAAGCAAAATGGTTATGATGTTATTATGACTCGAAGTGAAGATACCTCCACCGAAGATCAAAACGCTAAACCGGGCACTTCTCGCAAAAAAAGCGACCTTAACAACAGACTTACCCTAATGTCCGAATATCCGGACTCTTTGTTTGTTAGTATACATTTAAACAAGTTTACAACCTCTGCAGCCAGCGGTTCGCAGGTTTTTTACAGCGGAAACTGTGAGGACTCAAAACAGCTTGGTGAGTATATCCAAAGCTCTATCATAAGTCTTTTACAGCCCGAAAACAAAAGAGTCAACAAAAAAGCCACCTCAAGCACATACCTTTTATACAAGGCAACTGTCCCTGCCGTGCTTGTTGAGTGTGGCTTCCTTAGCAATGGTGATGAGCTTTTAAAGCTTAAAAATACCGACTATCAAAAAAAGATGGCTTTTTGCATCTTTTGCGGAATAACAGAATATTTTAACAACAATAAGGAGATTTAAAATGGCGGCTAAAGCTAAAAGTGTTTTTATCTGCAGTGAGTGCGGTTACGAATCGGCAAAATGGGTTGGTAAATGCCCGGGTTGCAACGCATGGAACACAATGGAAGAGGAAATATCCGCTCCCACAAAAAACACCGCTTTTCAACCAACAGGCAGAGTTACTGCGGTTGCAAAACCTCTCTCTCAAATAGATTTTTCTGATGAAACCCGTTTTAAAACAGATATAAAAGAGCTTGACCGTGTGCTTGGCGGCGGAATTGTAAAAGGCTCTGTGGTTTTGCTGAGCGGTGACCCCGGCATAGGAAAATCTACTATTCTTTTACAAATTTGCAATTCTTTGCAAAAAAATCTCAAAATTTTATATGTTTCGGGAGAGGAATCCGCAATACAAATTAAGATGCGTGCTAAACGACTCGGTGTTGAAAGCGACACTGTTTCGGTTATGACCGAGACCGATGTACAGTCGGTTTGCGAATATATCCTATCCCGGAAGCCTGACCTTGTAATGATAGACTCCATTCAGACTATGTCTCACAGCGAGATTTCCTCGTCACCCGGAAGCATAGTTCAGGTAAGAGAATGTACCAATCTCTTGCTACGTACAGGTAAAAGCCTTGGTATACCGATATTTATTGTAGGTCACGTTAATAAAGGCGGTGATATTGCAGGTCCAAAGGTTATGGAGCATATTGTTGATACCGTTCTTTATTTTGAGGGTGAGAGAAATCAGTCCTACAGAATACTTCGTGGCATTAAAAACCGTTTCGGCTCTACAAACGAAATCGGTGTTTTTGAAATGACCGAAGCAGGACTGTGTGAGGTTGAAAATCCCTCGGCAATGCTGCTTTCGGGCAGAATGAGTGATGTTTCGGGAGGATGTATCACCTGCGTTATTGAGGGAACGCGTCCGATTTTAGCCGAAGTACAAGCCCTCGTAACCCCTACAGGCTTCGGAAACGCACGAAGAACGGCTACAGGCTTTGATTATAACCGTTTAAACCTTTTATTAGCCGTTTTGGAAAAAAGATTAGGCCTTTATTTTACCAACAGTGATGCTTATGTAAATATTATAGGCGGCATGCGGCTTGACGAGCCTGCCGCAGATTTAGCGGTTGCTATGGCATTGGCATCGGGCTTGCTGGATATACCGATTGATGAAAAGCTTATCGCTTTCGGGGAAATCGGCCTTTCAGGTGAGTTGCGTTCGGTATCAAGAGCGCAGTCCCGCATAAACGAGGCTTCGCGACTTGGATTTACAAAATGTATAATGCCAAAGGCAAATTTAAAACAAATTACCTTCTGCCCTGATAATTTAGAACTTATCGGTGTTAGAAGTCTTAAAGAGGCTATAGCCATTATCAAATAAAAACGGTTTTAAATGTGGACAAACACTGCCAACTGTGTTTACCGGTCCGATTTTATCAAGACAGCAGTAGCCATCCCTTTGATAAACGCAGTTTTCTGCGCATTGTATAATTCCCATCAAACCACCAACAGTTATTTTTGCATCCTTTAAAGATTTTATACATATAAAGAGAGGAATTGAAAAATGAAAGTATGTATTATCCAACCGAAATATTCTACCGATTATTCGCAATCCGAAAAGTATTTTGAAGATGAATTAAAGCTTTTAGAGCAGTGCGATGACAGTATGGACATCATCGTCTGCCCCGAAGCTGCTGACATCCCTTGCCTTGCCAATACAAAGGAGGATGCAGAAAAAAGCGTTGAAAAATTCAATAAAAAGCTCTATGAAGCCGCTTCTTTAACTGCAAAGCGCTGTAATTCTTTACTTTTTATAAATATGAGTGACATTACTCCTACGGGGCGGCGCAACACCACTTTTGCTTTTGGCAGAGACGGTGAGCTGAAAGGAAAATACTATAAGCAACACCTAACACCGGGTGAAGTTACAGAAACCAAGCTTGACAGTGAATACACCTTTCAGTTCAGTGAGCCTACGGTTCTTGAAATTGAGGGTATTCGTTTCGCCTTTCTTACCTGCTATGACTTTTATTTTTATGAAGCATTTGCAAATATTGCAAGGCAGAATGTTGACGTTATAATCGGCTGTTCACATCAGCGTAGCGACACACACAGAGCTCTTGAAATAATGACACAGTTTTTGGCATATAACACCAACACTTATGTTTTGCGTTCATCAGTTTCTATGGACGAAAATTCCGATATAGGCGGTGCTTCAATGGTAGTAGCACCTACAGGCGAAACACTCATTAATATGTACAGCCGTGTAGGACTTGAAACGGTTGAAATTGATGTTCACGATAAATATTACAAACCCGCAGGTTTTGGTAATCCTCCTGCAGCTCACTACGAATATATTGAGCAGGGACGTCGTCCATGGAAATACCGTCCGTCGGGCAGTGCTATTGTTAAGCATGACAGCCTTATGCCCTACCCCAGAATTTGCGCCCACCGCGGCTTTAATACAATTGCCCCGGAAAACAGTATGGCAGCATTCGGTGCCGCCGTTGCTATGGGTGCAGAGGAAATTGAATTTGACCTTTGGTTCACTAAGGATGGCGAAATAGTTTCCTGCCACGATGATACACTTGACCGCGTGAGCAACGGCACAGGTAAAATTTATGAGCACACCTATGCCGAGCTTCAAGGTTTGGATTTCGGCTCTAAATTCAGTGAAAAATTCAAAGGTATTAAAATTCTTAAATTTGAGGAAATACTCAAAAAATTTGCTTGTCATACGGTTATGAACATTCACATAAAAAGTATTTCCACGCCCGCATTTTCAAAAGAGGATGCTCTTAAAAAGCTGGCTTTGATTATTAAAAAATATGACTGTGAAAAATATGTATACTTCATGAGTGGTGACGATAGTTTCCACGACCTTGCAAGCAAAACTGTTCCGCATATTACACGTTGCATGGGCGGCGGAGATACACCTTGGGAGATAGTTGACCGCGCAATTAAATACGGTTGCCAAAAGGTGCAGTTATTCAAGCCCTGTTTTAATCAGCAAATGATTGACAAGGCTCACGCAAACGGCATTATTTGTAACGTTTTTTGGTCAGATGACCAAGAAGAAGCTAAAAAATTCCTTAAAATGGGAATCGATACAATCCTTACTAATGACTATAACTTGATTTCACAAATAATTGAATAACTTTTTAAGGAAGCCTTATTACAATAATATCCTTGCCTTACACGCCACTGTGCGTGTACCGCAGGATGACTTACGGCCAAAAAAACACCTGAACATCAATAGAGATGTCCAGGTGTTTTTTAACATCTGTCAAAATACCCTCCCAAGGAACTGTTTTCTATTTTAGAAATTCTTCGGTTCATACCGCTTATTTTTTCTTCAATAACAGGTATTTTAGAGCTGTATTTATAAAATCCGTCAACCTTTTTTTCTAACTGTTCCAATCGGTACTGTGTAAGCTTGCTTGAAACAATAATACCTCCTACCGTACCGACAAGTGTTCCCAAAAAGGATATAACTGCAACAATTACCGTACTGTTCATTTAGTTTCCTCTTTAAATTTCATTAAATTTTCCCTTTGTCTTGTATTCGGTTCTTTGGTACTTACCAAGGAGGAATAAGAAAACATAACATACCCCGACACCCGCTCGTCGTCGTGACATATTTTGGCCTGACGCGCTATTATGTCGTCTTGGGTCAGCCATTCGTTCCCGTCAGCTAAAGCTTCTGTACCTATTTTATAGGTTGCAAGCCCGATTATAAGCTTAACCTCACCATTAATACTCGCAAGCCTTTTCCAGTCATTTAAAAGCTTTTCGAACCTAAAGTTCCTATCAGGATAATCAAATCCAAAATAAAGCTGTGGAATAATAGCATCCACATAACCGTTTTTAACCCAATATGAAACATCAGCATAAAGATTGTTGTAATTATTCTCAATCGAAGCG
Organism: Acutalibacteraceae bacterium; assembly: GCA_045542295.1. GTDB lineage: Bacteria > Bacillota > Clostridia > Oscillospirales > Acutalibacteraceae > UBA737. The sequence goes on along the minus strand of JAZQKT010000059.1, from coordinate 5,051 downwards.
GCAGGGCTTATGCTAAATAAAATTTCCTTGCCCGAATACTCCAGCGCACTTTTAACGCCGTACAAAAGAGAATTAACATTTGTTCTGCGCCAATCGGCAAGCCTTAAGGGTTTAGTATTATTCTTTTTATACTCCTCATAGCTTGCCGAATCAAAGCTTTGCTCGGTTGTAGGATAAAAATAATCATCAAAATGGATACCGTCAACCTCATAGCGGTTTACAATTTCACGCACACCGTCAATAACAAGACGCCGCACCTCTTCCTCTGCAGGATTAAGATAAACGCCCTCAAAAACGCATACATTCCTATCGTTCGCAGGGTCGGAATCCTTAAGCCATTTATGGATGGGGCTGTCCTCTCTTACCGCAGAAATATCAGCCGAAGCAGTAGAAACTCTGTAAGGATTAATCCAGGCATGCACTTTAATATCCGCTTTATGGAACTCGGTTATTAGGTACTCTAAAACATCATAATTCTTCATTGCGGCAGATGCGGTTAAAGGAAAATAATCCGACTTATAGATAGCATCGCAGTGGGAGCGCACGTGTATGTATATATTATCTATCTTTAGCTTTTTGCAGTTATCAACCGCCGCCGAAACCTCATTTTCAAAGCCGATTTCGGAATTTAACATTTCTGCAAGCTCGCTAAAGGAGAGCCATACTCCCGACGAGCTGACACCCGTTTCATCCTTAAATTCAACTTGTGTTTGCTGAGGATTAACCTTACGATCATCAGCTTTACAGCCCGTAAACACCAAGCAAAAAACAAATATTAATACTGCAACCCTTTTCAAAATCTCTACTCCTTAATACTCATCTAACAATAATATATGTCCGCACCGCCAAAAGAAATTACATTATTGCTTTTAATCGATATTTCGACACGTTCTGCACCTAAAAGGTCAGGAATAAGCTTTAGCTTTCTTTTTGAATTTTTTGTGTTAAACGGTGCCTCTACGGTATAGCTTGTAAATACTCTGCCGTCACCTACAGTTATCACACTCTTACCTTTACAGTCAAGCCTTAAATCGACCCTTGTAATACGTTTTTGGGGATATATTTCTTCAAAATTAAAGCAATTAAGACTAAATTTACTGTCAATTAAAAATTCTTTAATCCTTTGTTTTGCACCTTTCGAATAAATTACAATATCTTTGTCACCCAAAAGCTCAGCCATGTAGCAGTCGGTGCTATCCGTATAGCAATACAGGAAGAACAGTCTCTCCCCTACAGAAAAAACACCTTTAATACTTACGCCTTCTGGAAAGCTCCAGTTGTAAGCACCGCTGTTTTCAGTATTAATTATAACAGCCCTCTGTGTGCCGCAGAATATGTAATTTTCTCCTATTGCTGCACTGAAGCTGTAAATTTCATTGCTTTCATTTAAATTACCGTTCAATGAGATGATTTTTTCTGCACTGCCGACCCCACCTTTCAGTGAATAAACAGTATTATCGCTACACCAAACTAGTTTGTTACCGCAAATAACCGCCGTCTTGCCGTCACTGCAACCCGTTTCCCCATCAATAAGCTTTATATTAAAGGTGTCGGCATTTTTGAAGAAAGCACCGTTGTCAGCCAGAAGTGCGGTTCTGTTAAAATTACCGCCGTTTTTAATCCCTATCTCATAAATTTCGTTAGCCTTAAAAGCAATCAATTTACCGCCAAAAACCTTAAGTGCCGTAACCGCCTCATCCGCCGCTCCTATTTCATTATCAAAAACCTGCGGAAAATAAAGCGGATTATCATATTCCGTATAATAAATTCGGTTGCCCTCTTCACCGCCCGAAAAAAGCTGTTTTTCACCAAATGAAGTATAACAGCTTGATGAAACTATTGCACCAAAGGCATTTTCCATATTCTTTTTTGCAAATATTCTTATGTTGTTTTCACCGTATTCGTTCATAATAGGAATAGGGAAATTACTGCCGTTTAACAAAAAATAAACCATACCCTTTTCCCTATTGACATAAGCTGTAACCTCCGAGCCCAAAAAGCTTTTGGTAGCAGAATATGTGCCTTGGTGAATTACCCATTCGGTATATTCCGAAAGGCTGCTGTATATTCTGCAAATAACCGTACTGTCATCTATATCCGTAAAGGGTAATCTGAAGCCCGTAGAAGCACCGTCAGAGCTGTAATAAGCATAAAAACCGCCATCTAATAGATTAAGGCTTTCGGGTTTTTGCGGTTTACTGCTATAGCTCCATTCAAGCGTCTCGTAAGCGTTACCTCTTCCGTTTATATAAATGGTGGGAGTATAAAAGTCACTGCTTTGTTGCCAGAAGCTAAAATTTTCCCATGCTTCATAAATTGCATAATACCCCTCTGCCGCATTTTCCGTATTTTTAAGCCCCACCATAGCAAAAACAGTTTCGCTTCCATTCTTTTTTCCACTGTAGAAAAGAATTTTTTCGGGGCAATAAAATGTATCTTCGGTAACCCTGCCGAAATGCAGATATCCTAAAGAAATAATATCCCTGTCCCCTGATATACCAAAAACAAATACCAAGCAGTTTGAAATATCATTTTTAACCTTAATATAAGCTATTCTCCGTCTTTTACCTGCAATGGTAGCCTCTGCTTCCGTGAGCGCGTATTCATACCCTTCTGCACCGTCACACATAGATGTGTCCAAAAGGCCCTGCGGCTCACTGTAAAACCCTTTTCGGGTTTTATAATATCCGTCACGCAGGATAATATTAAAGGCTTCCTTTAAACATTTTTCCTTGATTTCAGTTGAATTTTCATCTGCCGTCACACCGCAATCCCGAGGCAAAATATGCTTTACCCTTATATCCTTTTGCTTTAAAGAAATGAATTTCATAATTATCCCTCCGCAACAGGTAAAATGTCTTCTACTCTCTCATTTTTTGAAAGCATTGCCATACGCTTTGCGTTGTAAAGTGCTGTGAAAACCGCATTTTTACTGGTATCGCCTTCGCTTAAAGAAAGCATCATAGCCGTTCCGCAGCAAAGCGCCTCCGCCATATCTTCAGAGACGTTTATTTCTTCTGATAAATCCTTGACCTTTTTCAGTCTCAAATCAATTGCAATTTGATTAATAAACTCCAAAGCCCGCAGTACCAACCTATCGTCAAGCACCTCTTCGCCCGAGGTTCCCTTATAGCCCAGCCTTAGCGCCGCTCTGTCATATATTTCATATCCGTTCATCTCTGCCTGCCTCCTCTTTGAGCAAGGAATTACGGTCAATAACAGCTCCGTCCGGTAAACGCTCTATAAATTGATTTTTGTTTATAATTCCCTTCTCAAACATTGTAATAAGAAGTTCTGTGCGTTCTCGGTCAGTATAAGCGGCAAAATTACTTATCTCAATATTAACTCTTATTGCTAAATCTCTGTAGCGTGCCGCATCAAATTCTTCATAGCTTATACCCTCTTTATCCGTTACCTTTAATGGGCGCTTACCGTAATATGTAAGCCAAAATTCCGCCCAAATTCGAGCAACATCCTCTGTAAAGGTATAAAAGCGGTTTTTAATAATCTGCAGGGGCATTAAAGCCGCATCCCTCATAGTAGCCAACGCCGCCGCATTTTCTGCTCGGCTGTCACCAAGTGCTACCTCATTGGCACCGCTTTGAGTTAATGTATTATTTATAAGTGAATTTATGCTTTCTTCAAATTCCTTTGGCATTGTCGGGGGTGAAATATATTTAACCGCTCCCGAAACATCCTCATTACTTCCGAAAATCTTAACAATCTGTCCCGGGTCATTCGTTATTTTTTCTGTAACGGTGTCTCCGTTCACAAGCATTATCGGCATTCCCGAAGTCATAGTTGCCCATACATTTGCAGTAATCATACGGTTTATGGCAATTTGATTCGGGATAAGATAGGTTATTTCGCTTTCACCGTAAATGAGATTTTTTCTGCGCTCCCAAGAAAAAAGCGCCAAGGGGTATAACTGAAGTCCCGTATTAAATTCTTTTCTAACGGTTGCTTTTTCGGTGGTTTTTACGCATTTAACATTGTATCTGCCGTCTGCGCCCAAGCCTTTATAAAGCTTTGTAAAAACAGTGACCTTTCCGTCATCAGCCGAGCTTTCGATTTCCTTCAGCTCACCTATGTCCGCTCCATTAAGCCTTGCTTCCTTGAGAACAGTCCCTAGATCACGGCTGGCAGAAATAATAATATACGGCTGATTTTGTATATCAGCCACATACGGGTCGCCAAAAACTATGTCGTTAATATCCAAAACCTCACAGCAAATATCACCGTTTAGCTTAACCTTGCCTGCCCTATCAGCAAAAATGCCGGTCGGCACAGATGAATCCCAATAGGTGTAAAGCACCGATGTGCCCGAAACATAGGCATTTCTTAAAATTCTTTCATTAAGGTCCTGAAGCTTTACCCTTTCTGCGGTAGTTTTGTAATAGCTTTTAAAGACATCCATTATTCGGTTTATTTCATCAGTTTTAAGTTCGTTTAGACCATATTTAAGATTATTTTGTACTGTAGGCACGCCATCTGCAGTAAAATTAACCGTCATAGTACTGCTCAAAATTTGCGACATTTTATAATTACCTATTCGCTTGATAATATTGTGTCTTACAAGCGGTCTGTCATTACCGCACTTTGCGCCATACCATTGATCACCTATAAAAATACGCTCGTTAATCTTCCCTTGCTCATAAATTCCCTTACTGCCTATTGATGCCTTAAAGCTGTTGCCCTTGCGGTATTCATTTAAAATTTCCATAGGTTTACAATTCAAACCTAAAACCTCCTTTTCCTTATTTCACAAAGCCCGCCACTTAAGGCGGGCTTTGCTTAGGCTAACGAGCGAAACCGTAATGTGTTCGACTCTTGTTAGCCTAGCCAAAGCGTTCAAACCCGAATCAGATTTTAGAATAAGGATTTTTCGCTTTGCTTTGTTAAAATACTCGTAAATCCGTTAGGATTTACTGCGTTTTGTGTCTCGCACATCAAAAAATCCTTTATTTACAAAATTCTGCGACCTTAAAGGTGCGGTTTTTTGTTTGGATTTTGGTGAAGACAAGCACATAAGGCTAACGCCTATGTGTGCG
>JAZQKT010000058.1:0-14866 GCA_045542295.1 Acutalibacteraceae bacterium | reverse complement strand
GTAAAAACCGTTTTCAACATAGGGGATTTTTTCGTCCCCGAAGATATTGAGCTTTTTAAAGTCCTCAAGCTTAATTTTATCGGTATTAACTCTAAAACCCTTTACGGGTGTTTCGCTTAGTGCTTTTTCGTAAAGGGGGTATTCGTCGCCTAAAATAGCAGACATTCGGTTTACATAATCTTTAGGTAGGTTCTTCATAATTCAGTCTCATTTCACTGTAAAGCATACACATTCCAACGGCGGTAATAGCGGCAGTTTCGGTACGGAGGATTCTTTTTCCAAGTGAAATAATATTGCCGCCGATATTTTTTGCTGCCTCAATTTCCTTTTCGCTGAAGCCACCCTCCGGACCTATAATTATTCCAACCCTCATACCGCTTTTGATTTTAATTAAAGCATCCTCTGTGGCGGACATACCACGCTCATTTTCATAGGGTACAAGTAAAACATCAAGCTCTGATGCTTTGGTCAAAGCCTCTCGGTAGCTTAAAACATCGTTTATTTTGGGTACGGTGTTGCGTTTACTCTGCTTTGCGGCGCTTTCTGAAATTGCCTGCCAGCGTGCCACCTTTGAAGCCTTTTTCTTTTCTTCAAGCTTAACCACACAATGCTCCATTTCGGTAGGGATTATTTCGTGTACGCCAAGCTCAACACATTTTTGGATGATAAGCTCCATTTTATCTGCCTTTGGAAGCCCCTCAAAAAGGTAAATCTCAATAGGCAGGTTAGTATTTTGAAAAGCTTCACACTCTATTTCTGCGGTTACACACTCATTATTGAGTGCGGTAATGCGGCACAAATCACATCTGCCTTCACAGTTCACAAGAAACGAGTCACCCACAGTCATTCTTAAAACATTTTTTATATGGTTATAGTCAGCGCCTTCAATAATATAGCAGTTGCCGACACGCTTACTGCTGTCACAGAAAAAATTAAACATTAATATCACCAAAGCCATTATAACAAATTTTAAAGAATTTTACAATCATATAAATAAAAGTCAGACACAAAACCTTTACAATCCATTAATTGATTTTTTTATCCCTTTATGTTAAAATGAAATTGTAAAATCAATTACAGTGGGTGACAAAATGGAAGAACTATATTCCGCAAAAGCTTTTTCGGCTGCGGTTGATGATTTTTTTGAAAAGAACCGTCCTTACGAGGAACTTGTGATGCGTTATAACTGCGCCATGCTTGAAATTAAAACCAAGCTGGATGTCCTTAATAATCAGTTAAGCCTTAAACGTGACAGCAACCCTTTTGAGGCTATTCAGTGCAGAATAAAGAGTCCGAAAAGTATGCTGGAAAAGCTTAATCGCAATGGCTGGCCGTTAACGGTTGAAAGTATTGAGAAAAATCTTAATGACGTTGCGGGCATAAGGGTTATTTGCTCCTTTCCCGATGATATTTACGATATTGCCGGCCGCCTTTGTGCGCAGGACGATATAAGGCTAATTGCAAGAAAGGATTATATAAAAAATCCAAAGGATAATGGCTATAGAAGTCTTCACCTAATACTTGAAGTGCCGATTTTTTTGCTTGAAGAAAAAAAGTATATGCGGGTTGAGGTTCAATTTCGCACAATTGCTATGGATTTTTGGGCAAGTCTTGAACATAAAGTAAAGTATAAAAAAGAAATTCCCGCGAAGAATGTGGCTGAAATTTCAGAAGAATTAAAGGAATGTGCGGATGAAATAAGCCGTCTTGACATAAGAATGCAGGATATTCGCAGAAAGATTGATTTTTACAAAAGAGAAATATAATAACAAAAAAGCTATGCCAAAAGGCATAGCTTTTTTGTTTTAAGGGGTTTGAGGAGAGAATTTCTCAAAATGAGAAATTATACCAAAACGGGTGCGGCTCCCTTTTCGGTACAATAAGATAATAATATATATTTTTGTAATTTATATATATTTTTTGTGAACGTTTTTTTAATTTTTAAAAATTGAATATACTTTCTTCTTCTGTCAATAATAATTTTTGAAGAAAGGATTGATGATTTTGAAATATTCTGAACACTATTCCGGTAACGGCAAAAAGCTTGGCACCGGTTTTTATATTCTTGTTGCGTGTTGTTTTCTTGTAATAGGTGCGGCATTATGGTTTGCGGTTTCAAATTATAAGAACTCGGTTCCAAATGCGCCTATAGATCCAAACTCGGGTAATAACAGCGGCAATTCATCATATAATAGTAATATAACCGATGAACCGCGCCAACCGTTAAATTCTGAAAATGTGGCACAGTCGGCAGAGAGCGAGCCTTACAAAAATGAAGAACAAAACGATGAGAAAGTGTCCCCTGGCTTCACAATGCCTGTTGAGGGAGAAATTTTAAAGGATTTCAGCCTTACAGAGCTTGTTTTTTCTGCTACAATGGGAGATATGCGAATACACAGCGGTGTTGATATTGCCTGCAAAAACGGTACGTCTGTAAGTGCCTGCGCCGACGGCAAGGTTAAGTCTGTTGATATCGACCCCTTGCTTGGCACAACGGTTGTTATTGAACACACAGGCGAAATTACGGTGAAATATTCCGCTTTGGATAATCTTTCTGTTAAGAGCGGAGACAAGGTTAAAATGGGAGATATAATCGGTGTTACAACCACCGTACCTGCAGAGTGTAACGAAGAAAACCATCTGCACCTTGAAGCCTTTAAGAATGGAGAGCCGGTTTCTCCGTTGGATACTTTGAAATTAAGATAAATTTCCTGCCCCCGAAAAAATTTGTTCGTTTAGGGGCGCCGCCCGATAAAATCAAGCTTTGGTTTTATCGGGCGTTTTTAGTATGCGGTATATAAAATTAAAGTGTTTTTGAATTTATAAGCGGTGTATCAAAGCGCTGAAGCCCTTGATACTTTTTCGGTGTTATGCCGAAATGTTGTTTAAAAAGCTTGCTGAAGTATTTTGTGTCATTAAAACCGGATTTACGGCTAACCTCTGAAACGGTGTAAAGATTACTGCCAAGCAGGTGGGAGGCAAATTCCAGCTTTAGATTTATAATATATTGTTGGGGAGCAACTCCGTGGATTTTTTTAAACATTTTTCTGAAATAGGTGTTGGATACGGCACACATCTCGGCAAGATGTGAAATATCAATAGTGCTTCTTCTGAAGTTGCTGTGGATGTAGTCAATAACGGCAGACATTTTTGTGTCATGGGTTAGAGAATCGATCATTTGTGTGCTTTCGTTACAGTTTAAAAAGTAAAGCAAATCGTAAAGCAGAGACATACAGCGGTATCGGTGCCCCTGCTTTTTTTCTTTCCAGGTATCATACATATCGGTGAAAATTTTTTCAACATAGGAGGAATCCTCTAAACGAATTTTTTCAATTTTGTTACTGCTTTTAAAGCTGTAATTTATAAAATGCACTGCAATAACCGTTTCATCCGATGAAACTTGCCTGTAATCAGTGCTTTTTGGAATATAAAGCACATCACCTTTTTTAACGGTTATGCATTCATTTTTAGTTTCAAATCTTCCTCTTCCTTTAAGCCGAAAGCTTAAAATATCATAGCCTCTGCCCTCAAAGCTTTTATGGTCGTATTGCTCACGTTTTATTTTAAAAACACCCAATAATTCTAAAGAAAGGTCTGATTCTGAAAAAAACAAAACATCCACCACCTATTTAAATCTAAATACGTTATACCTTGAAAACGGCCGAATGTCAAGTTTCGATTTGTACACTTTTTAGACCGACCTATAGGTTTACTAAAATGTCACCGTAGTATATAATAAAGAAAAAAACTTTAGGAGGATTTAAAATGTCAATTAAACACACAGCAGTAAGTTACTATGGTCTGGGCTACGTAGAGCACGCTATTGAGGATTTTAAGGAAATGAAGGAGCATGGTTGTGATACCGTTATCCTTGCTATTACAGAGTTCGATATGGACTTCTGGTTCCCTAACCTTAACAACATTGTAAAAGCAGCTCACGAATTAGGTCTCCGTGTTATTGCAGACCCTTGGGGTATCGGTAAATATTTTGGCGGTGAGCAGGTAAGTTTATTCTTGCAGAACAATATTCATCACCGTCAGGTATCGGCATATACAGGTGAAGTTTTAAATGCCGCTTGCTTTAACACAAATTCTTTCCGCGATTATTTCAAGAATATCTGTCTTAAAATCGCAAAGAACACCGAGGTTGACGGTTTCTTCTGGGATGAGCCTCACTATGCTTATCCTAAATCTTATGCTTCAATCACAGGTGGCGCAGGTGACGATTGGGCTTGCCGTTGCCCCGAATGTATGAAGAAATTCGAAGAATACTATGGCTATGAGATGCCTAAATTTATGAATGATGATGTTAAGCAGTTCAGATGGCGTGAAGCTCTTTATACCCTTACTGATACTTCAAAGGCTTTAAAAGAGTATAATCCCAATCTTGAAATCACCTGCTGCGTTCACGCAACACTTAACAGCTACTATGTAACCGAGCTTCGCGGTTATGATAACTGGGATATGGTAGCTTCTTGTCCTTATTTTGATGTTTTCTCAACCACAATTATTAACTGGACCTTGCCCGAAAGCTTCTTCCGTGAGATTACCGAAAGAACAGTAGCTATGGCTAAAAAGTATGGCAAGCAGAGTGAACGTTGGCTTATGGGTTACAACAAGCGTCCTGACGATTTCGCTCAGATTGACAAGGTTGTTGATATGTATGAGGAGCTTGGTGTTGACCGTCTTGCTACCTGGACATACCGTGGCGGTTACGGAACAAGTGTTGCCGCAAAGGATCCGCTTGAGCTTTGGGATAACATTGGCAGAAATTACAACAGAGTACTTAAAAAATGATTTCAGAAAAGTACTATGAAAAACTGATTTCGGTTTTGCAGAGCATAAAAGACACACAAAAGGAAAAAATTGTACAGGCGTCAGAAATTGTTGCTAAAACGATTGAAAATGACGGTATTATTTACATATTCGGTTGCGGACATTCGCATCTTTTGGGACTTGATTGCTTTTACAGAGCAGGCGGTCTTGCGAATGTCAGCGCCATGCTTGATACCGACCTAATGCTTCACAACGGTGCTGCCAAGAGCAGCAAAATGGAGAAAATGAGCGGTATTGCGGAAAGTGTTTTTGAAAGATACTGTATAACCGAAAAGGATACCCTTATAGTCGTTTCAACCTCTGGAAAAAATGCAGTGCCGGTCGAAATGGCTAAAGCGGGCAGAAAAAACGGTGTCAAAACTATTTCCGTTGTGGCATCAGAGTATTTTGAGGATAAGCCACAGGAAGAAATGCTTTACTTTAACAGTGATATTTTTATTGATAACTGTGTGCCCCATGGGGATGCGGTTATGGATATTACAGGCAGTGAGGCTAAAATGGGCAGTGTTTCAACCGCCGCAGGCGCATTTATTTTGCAGTCGGTTTTGTTAGAGGCGGCAGAAGCGGCGGCTAAAAACGGCAAAAAAGTGCCCATTTATATGAGTGGCAACGTCGAGGGCGGCGCAGATTACAACAAGGCACTTATAAAAGAATATATGCCGAGAATTAAGCACCTGTGAGGTATAAAAATGGCTAAAATTTCGGTTATTGGAATTTGCGGAAATTCCATTTTTATGAATGTTGACCATTTTCACGAAAAGGGCGAAACGGTGAGTGCCAACAGCGTTTACGAGGAAATAGGCGGCAAAGGTATTAACCAGGCGGTGGCTAGTGCTAAAATGGGGGCCGAGGTTTCATTCCTTGGCGCTATCGGTGACGATTTGGACGGTGAAAAATGCCGCCAGGCAGCAAAAGAATATGGCATAAACGGTTTCTTTGCGGTTAAAAAGGGAATGAAAACCACCTTTGCCGTAATTCTTACAGATAAAAACGGTGAAAATCAGGTCACGGGTTTCAGAAGTGCGGAGCTTTGTGCAGACGATGTAATAGCTTTTGAAGAAGAGATTAAAAACAGTGATATTCTTCTTTTACAGCACGAGGTACCCGAAGAGGTAAACGAGGCAGCGGTAAAGCTTGCAAACAAGCACAATGTGAAAATTATTTTAAACCCTGCCCCTATAAGACCTATATCTGACAAAATTGCAGAATCTGTATTTGCTGTAACCCCTAATGAGCAGGAACAAAAGGCTATAAAACCTGACCGATTCTCTAATGTTATCACCACACTTGGCAGTAAGGGCTGCAGTATAAACGGTGAAACATTTATAAAGGCTATAGAAGTGACACCTGTTGATACCACCGGCGCAGGTGACACCTTTAACGGAACTATGGCGGTTCTTTTAGCAGAGGGCAAGCCTCTTGAAACCGCCTGTAAATATGCAGTTTTAGCATCGGGTCTCTCGGTTACTAAAAGCGGTGTTTTAACTGCTATTCCAACAAGAAAAGAAATTGAAAGGAAGATGAATGATGAATGATTTTGGTTATTTCGAAAGCCTAATGGACAATTTCAAAAAGGTGAACGATACTCAAAGTGAAAACATCAGAAAAGCGGCGTCTTTAATGGCAGACGCAATCGAGAATGACCGCCTTATAAATGTTTACGGCGGCGGCGGTCACACAACACTGCCTGTAGGCGAAATGTTTTTCAGAGCAGGCGGCCTTTCCTGCATTAATCCTTTAATGGAAACAGGACTTTCGGTATTCAATCAGGCACTTAAATACTTGGAGCTTGAAAGAACGGTTAATTACGGTGCATCTATCGTAAAATATTACGATCTTAAAAAAGACGATGTGCTGATTATTTTCCATAATATCGGTATTAATCCTGCTACAATTGATGCTGCAATGGAAGCTAAGAAAAACGGAGTTAAGATTATTGCGGTTTCAAGTGAGGCATGGCAGAAAGAAATGCCGCTTGACCACTTTATCCGTCACCCCAATAAAACCAATCTTAACGATTATGCAGACGTTTGCATTGAGGATTTTAACCCCGTTGGCGATGCGGTTGTAACCGTACCGGGACTTGATACCCCGATAGCACCCGTATCAAATATAATCGATTTCTATATTGCGCATCTCTTGGAAATCGAGTGTGTTAAGCAGTGTATCGACAGAGGTATTACACCTCCTGTATGGTCAAGCGCAAACACACCCGGTGGTGACGAGAAGAATGCGGCATATTTAGAAAAATATAAACCCAGAATTAAAATGCTATAAAAGAGGTTGAACAATATGATTAGAAATCCTAAAAAATTCGAACTTAAAGAAGGCACTTTTAGCGGCGGTAAGCTTGTTTCAAATTTCGCTCCCGTAGAGAGAGATTATTCCTATCTTCTTTCGCTTTGCGGATTTGACAGTCTCGAAATCGAGGAGAAGAAATGCTGCTGCGATATCGGGGAAGACGGTTATGTTCTCGATATTGCAAATGACGGTATTTCTGTTTGCGTTAAATGTGAGGAGGGCCTTTCAAATGCTCTTAAAATGCTCGCAGTTTTAAAGGAAAAGCACGGCGATGCTATTCCTTGCATGAAAATCATTGATGAGCCCGATATTAAATTCCGTGGTATGCACCTTTGCATATTCAATCCTGACGACGGCACAGAAAAAGAGGATACTAACCCCGAGGATATCAAAAGAAGAATTATAAAGGCAGCTCTTGCCGGCTACAATTATATCTTTATAGAGTTCTGGGGAATGTTCCCGTATAAAAAGCGCCCTTATGCAGCTTGGCCCAAGGCATATACAAGAGAAGCAGTTGGGGAAATTATCAGCCTTGCTATTGATAAGTTACATATCACTCCTCTGCCTTGCCAAAACCTCACAAGCCACGCAGGTTGGAGCAGAATAGGTTCAAGAAAGCACGTTGTTTTAGACCAGAGACCTGACCTTTCTGATATGTGGGTACCCGGCGGCTGGTGCTTTGCAACCGAGAATCCTGATACACAGGAATATCTGCGTGATATTATGGATGACCTTCTTGAAACATTCAGAAATCCGCCCTATTTCCACGTATCCTGTGATAAATGCTTTGGCTTTGGTTCAACCGAAGAAGACAGAACCAAACCTGCTGATATCCTCTTTGCAACCCATCTTTGCAGACTTAACACCTATCTTCAGGAAAAGGGAACAAGAATGGTTATGTGGGGCGATATGCTCTATTCTTCTATGGATTCTCTTACCTGGAAGCCCAACCCCATTATTGCAGATATGCTCCCCAAAAACATTCTTATCAATGTTTGGACACATAACGATATCGGCGATTATTGGGCAGACGTTGACTTCTTTGAGTCACGCGGATACCAGACAGTTTATTCTCCCTTTATAAACAGAAAGGGAACCGAAAATATGGTTAAATTGTGCAGAAGAAAGGGTAGTCTCGGCATTGTTCAGACAACCTGGCACAGACCCGAAACAGCATTCCCCAGCGCTATGTATTCTGCTCTCGTTCAATGGAACGGAGAAATTCATACACCAAAGGAAGTTGAGCTTTATGAGCGCCTATTTTAAGATTGATAAAGATTTTGATATCAAGCTTCTTCCGTATTCGCCCATTCAGGAGAGAGACCCGCTTGAAGTGCGCGTTCAGTTTAAAAACACAGGCGACGCGGACGGTGAAACAGAGCTTGTTATTCGCCTTAACGGAGAGATTATTGAAAACAAAAAGGTTTTTGTCAAAAAAGGTGAATATGGTTTTGTTAAGTGTTTCCCCGATATAAAGGGCAAAATCGGCAAAAATGTTCTTGATATAAATGGCGAAACCCTCGAATTTGAGGTTGTTAAGGAACATCCCGTTTTATTGGATGGCGGCTTTGTTATGTTGGGACCACCGAATGACAGAAAATGTTGCGTAACCTACACCCCCGAAGTTAAGGCAATGTTAGATAAGGACTGGACAGATTATATTAATGATCTTCATAATATGCGTCAGACAGGCATAATTATTATGGTTTCACATCAATATGATCGCCTTTATAACGTTGATAAATTAAAGGTTACTGCCCACTATGATGGCTCAAAATTATATCCGAAGTCGGATATTTTGGCAAAGGACCCTATAGAAGCTATTTTATCTGCTGCCGATAAAAACGGACAGAATGTTTTTATAGGAGTTGGTAACAACTACGGAAGAACAGGTGAGCCCGAGGATTTAGAAGAGCTTTTTGAAAGATATCATTCTCATAAATCCTTCTATGGCTGGTATTTTGCCTGCGAGCTTAATATGGAAAAATTCAGACCTGAATATTGGGATAAGCTCAATCGCAACACCCTAAAGGCAAGAGAGCTTTCTCCTGCAAAGCCTATTTTAATGTCACCATACTGTCAACCGGGTGAAGAATTTATCAAATATATCGAAAAGCACGATTTGTTCGATATTATGATGCCGCAGGATTTTGTTGGCCAAAACAGATTTACATTAGCTGACAGCCGCCAACAAAATATAACACTGCTTGATTATTGCCAAAAGAGTAATAAGCATTTGTGGGCAAACTGTGAGGCATTTAACTTTACCGGTGCTAATGTTAATCTTGCAGGAAACGGCGCAATAAGTTTGCTTGTTCCCCGATATAAAAACGGCGGGATGGATGGTGAAGAAGGCTTTATTCAACAGATGGAAACTGTAAGACCCTATGTTGAAAAGATTATGAACTTTATGTTCTCGGGCTTTTTCACAACGCCTGATGCCAGGGTTAAGCCCGGCGGAACAGCTGCTGTTAAACAATACAACGATTATATGGAGTATCAGAACGCAGTTTTAGAGGGCAAAAGATAACGGTAGGCAACAACAAGCCAAACAAACCCGGGAGCCTCGAGGCTTTACCATCCAAGGCAAGTCTGCCGAAGAGGTTATGAAGCATTGGGCTCAAAAAACAAATAAATTTTTCAAATTTAAAAGCCACAGCTTTGCTGTGGCTTTTTGTTTGGGCTTTTAACAAGTGGAGCATACAACTAATGAAAGGGAGGTTTTTGCGTATATTTTAAATCCAACTGTAAAATTTATTAATGATAAAACATGCAGAGGAGACGAAATATGGCGAAAAAAATAGGCAAAAGAACGATAGAGCTTGAAAACAAACCGCACATTATAAGCTATGGCTCGGTTGTGGGTAAAAAGGAGCACGAAGGCCCTTTGAGTCAAGAGTTTGACAGTTATACTTTAGACAGCTTTTTTGGTGAGGAGAGCTTTGAAAAAGCTGAAAGCAAGCTGCAAAAAACCGCAATAAGCATAGCGCTTGATAAGGTGGGGCTGAAGCCCAAAGATATTGATAAAATTTTTGCGGGGGACCTGCTTAACCAATGTATAGGCAGTTCATTCGGAATAAGAGAGCTGGGTATTCCTTTTATCGGGCTTTACGGTGCTTGCTCAACAATGGCACTTTCTACAGGTTTGGCATCCGTTTTTATTGATTCGGGAGCGGCAGATAGGGCAGTTGCGGTTACGTCCTCACACTTCTGTTCGGCTGAAAGGCAGTACCGCTTTCCGCTTAATTACGGCTCACAGCGAACACCAACCGCACAGTGGACTGTTACGGGCTCGGGCGCGCTGGTGCTTCAAAGAGAGGGGAAGGGGCCCTATATAAACCAGGTGACATTTGGAGAAATCGCTGATTACGGCATAACCGACGCCAATAATATGGGTGCGGCAATGGCACCCCAAGATGTTAAAATAAGACCATACCCAATGGGTATGGTCTTTTTCTACACACAAATCCAGTATTTAAGGGGGTGTTGATATTTGTTGATATAGGGAGTGTTTTAATTCCCTTAAAAATTCGATAAATTAGTTGTTTTTGACAAAGAAAATCACTAAAGGTTATAAATGTTTTACACCTAAAGGTTTACAGATAAGTTGACAGATGTAAAGAGTGGTAGTATAATAGGAAACATAAAATCTAATGTTCGTGTGATGAGGTAAAAGGTATGAAAAGTCAAATCGAACAACTAAAACTCGAAAAGAATGCAGTTATACTTGCACATTATTATGCCCCTGCCGAAGTGCAGGAAATTGCAGATTATGTTGGTGACTCTTTTTATCTTGCAAAGGTTGCCAAGCAAAGCGAAGCAGATATTATTGTTTTCTGTGGCGTTCAGTTTATGGGAGAGAGTGCAAAGATTCTGAATCCCGATAAGAAGGTTCTTATGCCCGATCTCGCCGCAGACTGTCCCATGGCTCACATGGTGGCGGACGGTATTATTGAACAAATGCGAGCAAAGTACGATGACCTTGCTGTAGTGTGCTATATCAATTCCACCGCCGAGCTTAAATGTAAGAGCGATGTGTGTGTTACATCTTCCAATGCGGTTAAAATTGTAAGGGCGTTACCTAATAAAAATATTTTCTTTATACCGGACCATAATCTCGGTAGTTTTGTTGCCAAGCAGATTCCGGAAAAAAATATCATCCTTAATGACGGATGCTGTCCGATTCATGCAAAGATTACGGCAACACAGGTCTTGGCAGAAAAAGAAAAGCACCCTGAAGCGTTGGTTTTAACCCACCCCGAATGCGATGCGTCTGTTATAGAATTATCAGATTTTGTAGGAAGCACAGCAGACATTATTGCTTACGCAAAAAAAAGTGAAAAAAAGGAATTTATCATTTGCACCGAAGACGGTGTAGATTATAAACTGATTACAGATAATCCCGGCAAGCGTCTTTATTATCCGAACCCGCATCCTTGTTGCGCTGATATGAAGTTTAATACGTTAGAGTCCGTTTTGTCGGTTCTGCAAAAAGAAGATAAGGAAGTTATTGTTGACGATAACGTGCGTAAAGGCGCACTGAAACCTCTTGAGAGGATGTTGGAGCTTGGCATATAATATGAAGACGGATATTATAATTGTTGGAAGCGGTGTTGCAGGTCTTTTTTGCGCACTCAATCTTCCAAAGGATAAAAATATAATTATTGTAACCAAAAATAAAGCACGCAGAAGTGATTCCTATTTAGCGCAAGGCGGTATATGCGTTCTGCGTGACGAAAAAGATTATGATGCCTTTTATGAGGATACGATGAAGGCGGGACACTATGAGAATAATCCCGATTCCGTGCATATTATGATTCACTCCTCAAGAGAAGTTATCTCGGACCTTATATCCTTTGGTGTCCGCTTTGAAAAAGACGGAGAGAAATTTACATACACAAGAGAGGGTGCACATACAAATCCTCGAATCCTCTTCCACGAGGATGAAATGGGCAAGGAAATTACATCCCATCTACTTGAAACGGCAAGAAGCAGAGAAAATATTACCATTATTGAAAACTATACAATGGTTGACCTAATTTGCAGTGGCAACGAATGCCACGGTATTATTGGCCACGATGCAGACGGTGTCTATTCTGCCATTCAGGCTGATTATACTATCCTTGCAACCGGCGGTATCGGCGGTATCTTTGAGCACTCCACCAACTATAAGCATCTTACCGGTGACTCAATTGCACTGGCGCTGAAACACGGAATAAAGCTTCAGCATATCGACTATATCCAAATCCATCCTACTACACTTTATACCGAAAAAGACGGCCGTGAGTTTTTGATTTCCGAGTCGGTTCGCGGCGAAGGTGCAATACTTCTTAACTCCAAAGGCGAGCGCTTTGTAAATGAGTTGTTGCCGCGTGACGTGGTTGCAAACGCAATCTTTAATGAGATGAAAAAAGAAGGCAGCAAACACGTCTGGCTGTCTTTCGCTCCGATTCCCGAGGAAGAAATACGAACTCATTTTCCGCATATTTATGAGCACTGCCTTAAAGAGGGCTATGATGCAACAAAAGAGCCTATTCCCGTTGTTCCGTCACAACACTATTTTATGGGTGGTATTGATGTTGATAGGTATAGTAAGACGTCAATGAATCGTCTGTATGCCGCAGGAGAAACCGCTTGTAACGGTGTTCACGGAAGAAACCGTCTGGCAAGCAACTCGTTGCTAGAGAGTCTTGTGTTTGCAAAAAGGGCGGCAGAAAATATAAAAAGCAATTATAGCCGTTTGGACTGCGTGCCCCCAATTACTTTTGAACCATCGCAATACGATGGTTATCAAGAAAAATATAAGAAAATAGTTTTGGACGCTATTGAAAGGGAGAAAATGAACCATGAATAATATTACTATGAAGATTAACGCGGATGACATTATTTTAAATGCTCTCAAAGAGGATATCACAAGCGAAGATATTTCTACGAATTCTGTTATGAGAAACTATCAACTTGGAGAGGTAGAGCTTATCTGTAAGGAAGACGGCGTTATAGCCGGTCTTGAAGTGTTCAAAAGAGTGTTTGAACTGCTTGATGCTAATACCGAGGTATCTTTTACTGCCAAGGACGGTGACAAGGTTAAGAACGGACAAAAATTAGGTTTTGTTCGTGGAGATATTCGTGTTTTGCTTTCAGGTGAAAGAACCGCTCTTAATTACTTACAGCGTATGAGCGGTATTGCTACATACACCCGAACGATTGCCGATATGCTGAAAGGCACCAATACCAAGCTTCTTGATACAAGAAAAACCACTCCCGGTATGCGCGTTTTTGAAAAGTATGCCGTAAAGGTTGGCGGAGGATATAATCATCGTTTTAATTTGAGTGATGGAATTCTGCTTAAAGACAATCATATCGGTGCCGCCGGCGGTGTTAAAGAAGGCGTTTTAATGGCAAAGGAATATGCACCCTTTGTCCGTAAAATTGAAATCGAGGTTGAAAATCTTGAAATGCTAAAAGAAGCGCTTGAAGCCGGCGCAGACATCATAATGCTTGATAATATGAGCGTTGAAGATATGAAAAAGGCGGTAGAGCTTTGTGCAGGCAAGGCCGAAACCGAATGCAGCGGAAACGTTACAAAAGAAAATGTTGCAAAACTAACCCAAATTGGTGTAGACTATATATCAAGCGGAGCGCTCACACATTCTTCGCCCATCTTGGATCTTTCACTTAAAAATTTACATGCTGTATAACGGTTATAGTTAGTCGAAACAGTAATTAATGTTACTGTTTCGACACCAATTCTTTGATTTGGCAACAAATTTTCTTTGAAAATTTGTCTATGTCCATTGCAATGAGTATAGGCAAAATTAAATTTTTGGAAATTTAATTTTGCTAAAGCCGATAAAATCGGCTTCTAGAAACACTTTTTAGTGTTTCTACATTCTATAATCATTATAAGGGAGTGAATATATGAAAGCTAATGATAGAAGAAAAGCTATCGTTAATCTGCTCTTATCATCAACCGATGCTATATCGGGTGGTAAATTGTCAGAAGAATTCGGTGTATCCAGACAGATCATAGTTCAGGATATAACCGTGCTTAAAGGCTCCGGATATGACATACTCTCTACTCATAACGGATACATAATTCAGAAATCCCCATTAAAAGAGCGTGTTTTCAAGGTGCACCATACTACAGAACAAACCGAGGATGAACTGACTACCATTGTAAACCTTGGCGGTACGGTTGTTGATGTATTTGTTTGGCATAAGGTTTACGGAAAAATGGTAGCACCGTTAAATATCTTCTCGCCAATGCACGTTAAACAGTTTATTGAGGGTGTCAGAAGCGGTAAATCCACCGAGCTTATGAACATTACCGGCGGATATCACTACCATACTGTTCGTGCAGAATCAGAAGAAATATTAGCTAAAATTGCCAATGCACTTGAAAAACGACAATATATTGCACCTGAAATATAAATGTAAAAGGTTCGGTTTTAACTAACCGAACCTTTTTAAAATATTGGTTTTGTCACGCTTGTGTTCTTAATTGCCTTACCTTGCAACCTAAAGTTCAACCCTAGACATGCCGGCCTCCAGGGCGGCGGCACAGAGATGTGGTGATTCAGATTATTAATGTGGAATTTTTTACAATTATATGGTATAATTAGTTCGATAAAATTTTAGTTTATAGGTGAACAGATGACTAAGCGTATCGCAAATATACTTACTTCGTGTCGCATTCTCGGCAGTGTTTTGTTGTTGTTCTTTCCTGCAT
>JAZQKT010000057.1:0-2346 GCA_045542295.1 Acutalibacteraceae bacterium | reverse complement strand
CATTCCGAACACGGAAGTTAAGCTCACTTGCGCTGAAAATACTTGGCGGGAAGCTGCCCGGGAAGATAAGTAGATGCCAACACAAAAGACACATAGCATATTGCTGTGTGTCTTTTTTTATTGATAATCAAGGCTTTTTATGATAGAATGACAAAAAAGGGAAGTGAATATATGTCAGAGCGAACAATTGCCGCCATAGCCACCCCTGCAGGCGACGGTGCATTAGGAGTTATACGAATTTCGGGTGAAGAAGCAATAACAGTAGCCGATAAAGTTTTTGCTGCCTTTTCGGGAAAACAGCTTAACTCATTAAACGGCTATCAAGCGGCTTACGGTGAAATTAAGGATGGGGACACTGTGCTTGACGATGCGGTTGCGTTGGTTTTCAGAGCGCCCCATAGCTTTACGGGTGAAAATACAGTTGAATTTTCTGTACATGGCGGCAGTGTGATGTTGCGCTCGGTGTTAAGGCTTATTCTTAAAAACGGTGCATTTTTAGCCGATGCCGGTGAGTTTACAAAGCGCGCTTTTTTAAACGGCAAGACCGACCTTACAAGGGCCGAAAGCATAATGGGACTTATTTCTGCTAAAAGCGAGGCAGAGTTGAGGCTTTCTCGTGCGGCGCATTCGGGAAGAATTTCAAAAAAAATAGCTGAAATTGAAGCGGATTTAATATCTGCGGATGCCTCAATTGCGGCATTTTCAGATTATCCCGATGAAGATATTGAGGGTCTTAATCCCGAAAATTTTACAAATATGCTTAAAAATGCTCAAAATGAGCTAAAGCGCATACTTGCGGACTATGATGCAGGAAAAGTTATAAGAGAGGGTATTGACGCAGTAATTGTGGGTAAGCCGAATGTCGGCAAATCTACCCTTATGAATATGTTGAGTGGGACAGAACGCTCAATTGTTACTGAAATTGCCGGAACAACAAGAGATATTGTAGAAGAAACCGTAGCGGTAGGGGACATAACCCTCAGACTTTCGGATACGGCAGGAATTCACGATACTTTGGATAAGGTTGAAAGCATTGGCGTTGAGCGTGCAAAGGACAAAATTGCTTCTGCGCAATTAATTCTTGCTGTTTTTGACAGTACTGCACCGATTGACAACGATGATTTATACCTGTTAGAAACATTACCAAAGAAAAATACAGTTATTATAATCAATAAAACCGATTTAGAAAATAAAATTGATGATTCTGCTTTTAGCGGCTTTCAAACGGTTGAAATTTCGGCGAAAAACGGCACCGGTTATCAAGAATTAGTTGATACTATAGCTGAACTTACACAGTCTGCAAGCTTAACTCCCGAAAGTACAGTGCTTATAAGTGAAAGGCAGCGTGCTTGCGCAGAGCGTGCACTTGACGGTGTTACCGAGGCACTAACGGCGCTTGAAACAGGTTGTACGATGGATGCGGTTGGTGTTTGTGTTGATGATGCACTGTCGGCACTTTTAGAACTTACGGGCAAGAGGGTCACAAACGAGGTGACCGATGAAATTTTCCGCAAATTTTGCGTTGGCAAATAATCTTAACATTGTGAGAGCGAATAACCGAAAACAGGCTTATTCGCTCTAAACTTTGCTTGACATTTTGTGAAACTGTGTTATAATAACTTCGACCCGTTACAGTGGTACGCCGCTAAAACGGTGTTTGTAATTTTCAATAATTATGCAGGGGTGTTGGAATGGCAGACAAGCTGGCCTCAGACACCAGTGTTTAACGACATGCGGGTTCAAGTCCCGTCCCCTGCACCAAAAAATCTCGTTCTTCGGAACGAGATTTTTTTATCCATTTGATATTATTAAAATGTTGTTTTAAAATGAGATTTATATGTTGTGATAGAAAACGGAAAAAGTGAAGAGAAAAAAAGTAAAAATCCCCATTCTTACGAATGAGGATTTTTGGTCGGAGTAGCGTTATAGTAATCAAGCGTAAACCCGCATAAATACTAGGTTTTTCGCAGTCAAAAACAGTACAAAGGTCTTGATTACTATTCGGTTTAGTATTTGTGGGGTGTTCATACCCAACCCCACAGAGAGAAACTTTTATTTGAACAATCCAACTATTTGGAATACACTTCCTATTATTTGTATCGTACTTCCAATCAAGATATATCGCAATGTACTACAAGCCTTGCTTTTTTCCTTTTTGGCTTGTTCTCCTCTTTCGTATAATTCTTTCCAAGTTCCAGCCTTCTTTAAGTCAATGTTGATAACATTCCATAAACTTAAGTAAGTGCCGCCAAAAGCAAGACTTATACCAATTATCACCAATATAATACCACTTATTGACCACCACATTTTAATATCTCCCGTTTTTTGTTTTTCTACAAATAGGAC
>JAZQKT010000056.1:0-2324 GCA_045542295.1 Acutalibacteraceae bacterium | reverse complement strand
TTAATACGATTCTGAACGTTGGCAAAATGTCTCTTACTGTTATGATTTTTACCCTGCTCACCTGTTTTGGCGGCGGCTACTTTATAGGAAAAGCGTTAGGGCTTAACTGGAAGCTGTCAAACCTGATTTCTGCAGGAACGGGTATCTGCGGCGGCTCGGCAATTGCGGCAATCGCGCCAACCATTGATGCCGAGGATAACGATGTTGCTTACGCAATGTCTGCAACATTCCTTTTTGATATGGCGATGATTATTCTGTTCCCCATTATGGGTCGTGCTTTGGGTATGACCGATGAAGCGTTTGGCATTTGGGCAGGAACAGCGGTGAACGATACCTCCTCCGTAGTAGCTACGGGATATGCTTTTTCTGATGGCGCCGGCGATTTTGCCACAATGGTAAAGCTTACAAGAACCCTCGCCATTATTCCGACAGTTATAACCTTTGCATTTGTTCAGTTGCGTTTAAAACGCAAAGAAGCAATCGCGAACAGTCAGAACAGCAGCGATTTAAAGGCACATTTCAGTATCACAAAAATATTTCCTTGGTTTATCCTCGGTTTTCTTGCTATGTCAATCTTAGCTAGTATCTTTCCCATTCCGGTGGCGGTTGTGTCAGGAACAAAAGCCACAAGCAAATTTTTGATGGTTTCCGCTTTGGCGGCAATAGGGCTTAATACTTCCTTTGCAGATATGAAAAAATCGGGTATAAAACCGATGATTCATGGCTTTATCATTTCGGCTCTCGTAGTAATTGTAGCATTGCTTGTTGAAATTGCAATGGGCATTGTATAAAGCCAAAATCTGCTATTCGTAACATAAAATTCAAAATTTTACAATAAAACTTCAACAATCCTCCTGTACCATAATAGTATTATGGTGCAGGAGGTTTTTTATGGCATTTCAAACCGTATTCAAGAGATACGAGCTAAAATATATGCTGACTCTCGACCAAAAACAAAAAGTTCTCGCGGCTATATCTCCCTATATGAAGCTTGATAAATACGGCAGAACTACTATCCGCAATCTATATTACGATACGAATACATATCTTTTAATCCGCCGTTCTATCGAAAGGCCTGTTTATAAGGAAAAGCTGCGCATACGCAGTTATAGTAAGGCAGAGGCTGACAGCACGGTTTTTGTGGAGCTTAAGAAGAAGTATAAACACATAGTCTATAAGAGAAGAATTTCCATATCAAACAAAAAAGCTACCGAATGGCTATCAGGTGAAAAACATCCCGATAAGCATACACAGATTGCAAACGAAATTGATTATTTTTTAGAGCTTTACGGCACACTTCACCCGACCTTATTTCTTTCTTATGAACGGGAGGCGTATTATGCTATCGACGGCTCGGATTTTCGCATAACCTTTGACGATAACATACTTTGTAGGGGTGAGGCTTTATCGCTTGAATCCGATACTTTCGGCACACCGATTTTGCCCGAAGGTAAGGTGTTAATGGAGATTAAATGTTCAGGCGGTCTACCCCTTTGGATGACATCGGTGTTATCTAAAGAAAAGATTTATAAAACACCCTTTTCCAAATACGGAACAGCGTACAGAAAACTGATATTTCCGCAAAACCATAAAATGAACTCATATAATATGTTGGAGGTAACTCGGAATGCTTGAAAATTTATTTAAAGGATTATTCGATACAGATTTAACGGCAGTCATCAGCGTGACCGAATTTTTACTCTGCCTTGGTGCATCTCTCGTTATTGGCATTTTAATGGCATTTGCCTATATGTACCGAACACGCTATACCAAGAGCTTTGTTGTGACATTGGCTTTGCTCCCTGCGGTGGTTTGCATTGTTATTATGATGGTAAACGGTAATGTAGGAACAGGTGTTGCGGTGGCAGGTGCTTTCAGCCTTGTGCGTTTTCGCTCTGTTCCCGGCACAGTTAAAGAAATCTGCACCTTGTTTTTGGCAATGGGTGCAGGTCTTATAGCGGGTATGGGATACCTTGGATTTGCGTTGCTGTTTACGGCGGTCATGTGTGTAATGTTTGTTCTCTACAACCGCCTTGACTTTGGAACAAAAAAGAATTCAGCAACCTTTAAGACCTTTACCGTTACTATTCCCGAAGATTTGGATTATTCAGGCATTTTTGATGATATTTTTTCCGAGTTTACAACCTCTCACGACCTTGTACGTGTTAAAAGTACTAACATGGGAAGTATGTTCAAGCTTACATACAACGTGATACTACGTGATGTTAGCCACGAAAAAGAAATGATCGATAAAATTCGCTGCCGTAACGGAAATCTTGAAATCGTCGTGTCTAAACAGAAAACGGTCAGCACAGAATTATAAC
>JAZQKT010000055.1:0-2992 GCA_045542295.1 Acutalibacteraceae bacterium | reverse complement strand
ACTGTGCAAAAACAACGATATCAGGAAAAAGAGCGCCGCAGCCGCCACAAACACATTTCGCAAAATGAGAAATGTGTAATCTATTTTCGGATGCAATCCGTGGGTCAATTCTTCTTTGTCAGGTACGGTTGCGTCTACTGTATGTTTAATTTTCTCGAATAATTCCGGCATAAATAACCTTCCTTTTCTTTTTCCACCGTTTCACAACAGGCATTTTACAATTTAATATAACATTTTTCAGTAATATTTGCAAGTTGTAAAAAAACAGAGCTGTTCCTTAACAAGTGCAGTTGCGCGCAACCTTTAACATATCATTTTGCATCGAAATTTATATTCTTTTCGCCGAAATTTGTATTCTCGCCGACATTGACTTATTAAGTGAAATTTTTTATAATAAAAACAGCAAGTCAAGTTGTTTTTTAAGGAGAGAAACGTTTTGAAAATCTGTAACAACGCGCCCATTCAAAAAGTTATTAAGAAAGAGTCACTTTGTACTGTGCCGCCTGAAGAGGTTGCGCGTGTAAAGGGTTTGGGTTGCTTATGGAATAAGCACACACCCGATGCATTTAATATCCGTATTGTCACTGTTAACGGAAAACTGACAAGCGAAAAGCTGACGGCTATTGCAGAGGCCGCTAAACGCTTCGGTTCGGGCGAGGCTGCTATGACCTCTCGGCAGAGCATTGAAATACAAGGCGTTCCCTTTGCAAATATCGAGCCTATGCGCGCTTTTCTTGCCGATTACGGCTTGCAATCGGGAGGTACGGGTCCAAAAGTAAGACCCGTAGTTTGCTGCAAGGGTACGACCTGTCAATACGGTTTGATAGACACTTTTTCGCTTGCAGAAAAAATACATACACAGTTTTATGAGGGTTATCATTCGGTTAAGCTTCCACATAAATTTAAGATTGGTGTCGGCGGTTGCCCTAACAACTGCGTTAAGCCAAATCTTAATGATTTAGGTATCGTGGGGCAAAAGATACCTGTTGTGGATACAGAAAAATGCAAGGGCTGTAAAATCTGTCAGCTTGAAAAGGCTTGCCCTGTTCATGTGGCGCATGTAGAAAACGGAAAAATCGTAATCGACCCTGCATCCTGCAAAAACTGCGGACGGTGCGTTGGAAAATGTCCTTTTGAGGTGACCAACCAATATATCTCGGGTTATCGTATTTATCTGGGTGGTCGTTGGGGCAAGGATTTCGCCCACGGAAAACCTATGGAAAAAATATTCACAAGCGAAGCAGAGGTCCTTTCCGTCGTAGAAAAAGCAATACTGCTGTTCCGTGATTCAGGCTCAGCGGGAGAACGCTTTTCCAATACTATTGAGCGCATCGGCTTTGACGAGGCTTGCCGTATACTTGAAGGTGATGATATACTCGCGCGCAAAGAGGAGATTTTAAGCAAGTGAGAAAAAAACTTCTTGTTATTTGTTTAGTACTAACATTTCTTCTGACCGCGTGTGGCACACAAGCTCCCGATATTTCTAAAGGAAATCGGGAGTGCACTTTTTTAGATGATACAGGTATCACCGTCACGCTTAACAAAAAACCGCAAAAGGTCGCTGTTTTATTCTCCTCTTATGCGCAAATCTGGTCATTGGCGGGAGGAACAGTATCCGTAACAGTAGGAGAAAGCGTAGAGCGAGGCTTTGTTAAGGACGGAACCGATTTAGTAGACGCAGGAGCCGGAAAAACCATAGACCATGAACTGCTAATCAAATACCAGCCCGACTTTGTTATCGGTTCGGCTGATATATCAGCTCAGGTAAAGGCGTGTGAACTCCTAAGGGAAAGCAATATCCCCTGCGCTTTATTTCAAGTGGATACATTTGATGATTATTTGTCTATGCTCAAAATATGCACCGATATCACAGGTGATAAAACAGCTTATGAAACCTACGGCACAGCCGTTGAGTCCAAAATTGTATCCATGAAAAAAACGGTGTCACAGCTACAAACAGAGCAAAAAAACATTCTGTTTATTCGTGCGGGAAGCCAGTATTCCTCGACAAAAGCAAAGCGGGCTCCCGACAATTTCGTATGCATAATGCTCGACGAATTAGGAATCCACAACATTGCAGACGATGCATCTGTCTTGCTTGACGGACTTTCCCTTGAGGAAATTCTTTTAAAAAATCCCGATTATATTTTTATTTCAACTATGGGCAATGAAAAAGCAGCCATTAGTTATATTGAAGAACTGTTCTCGCAAAAAGGTTGGAGCGATTTAACTGCTGTTAAAAGCAAGAACTACACCTTCCTGCCTAAAGACCTTTTTCATTTCAAGCCCAATGCCAGATGGGCAGAAGCTTATACCTATTTGGCGGAACTTCTGTATCCGGAGTTGAAAGGCAATGGTTAAAAACAAAAAGCATATCCCTTTTTGGTGTCTTATTGTTCTGCTTTCTATAACAACGATAATAACTATATTTTTAGGCCTGCGTTTTGGCAGTGCGAATTTAAGTTTTTCTGATGTGCTTGATGGGCTTTTACAAAAACATTCAACCTCGCCGTCAACACAAATCGTTTGGATTGTACGGTTGCCTCACGTTGCCGCTTGTTTTTTGGCAGGTACGGGATTTGCAGTCAGCGGTGTGTTGCTACAGACAGCCACCGACAATCCCCTTGCGGGTCCGAATGTAATCGGTGTCAACTCGGGAGCGGGATTTGCCATAGTGCTGACGCTTTGCTTTGCGCCTATGAGCTACCGTTTATTGCCTTTTATGGCATTTTTGGGAGCATTTGCGTGCACTATGCTGATAGTATTAATAGCAAACCGTGTCAACGGTTCAAGGGTCACTATAATATTAGCAGGAGTAGCGATTTCCTCGTTACTCAGCGCGGGAATTTCGCTCTTAAAGCTTTTATATCCTGATATATCGATTGCCTATAGCTATTTTTCTGTCGGAGGATTTAGCGGTGTGCAATTTAAAGAATTGTCAATCCCTGCTGTTATTATTTTTATAGTGCTGTTTGTCGCTATGATGATATCC
>JAZQKT010000054.1:0-15829 GCA_045542295.1 Acutalibacteraceae bacterium | reverse complement strand
TGTATATAATACCAATAACACGGAGAGCGATTCTGCGGTTTGCAATCGTGGAATTATCGGAGGACCGCCCCAACGATATTATATACAGTAAATTACTGATATTATATACAGAAACTTTTTAGCATTTCAGCGATACAGCGAACTTTTAGAGCAAACCAAAATACATATGAGGAAATTTTTAAGTTTTCCACCCTGCCTCTTCCAGGCGGAACCGATTCAGAATCATCTGCAGATAAAACGAAACGGACCCTTTTCGGGTCCGTTCTGTCATTTGGTGTATTTGGTTCTTCTGCCCTTGCTGTCAATGGTCTCCACAAAGTCAGCTGGCGGTTTGTCCTCCGGTGTTCTGCCGTGGAAGTCATACAAACCGTTGAGGGTCTTGAGAACCCTGTCACGGTACTTGTCCACCTCGATATTGAGGTAATATCTCTTTGTGGTGTCCAGTTTCTTATGACCGAGCATCTTCATCAGCAGGAGCATATTCACATTGTTAAAGGCACATTGTGTTGCATAGGTGTGACGGAGATTGTGGTACTTGAAATCAATGCCGACCTTTGCTTTGATTAACTTTGACCAGTATTTCATACTGTTCACGGTCAGCAACTCGCCATTGGGTCTGCGATTGATGAAATCACCACCAACAATCCATTCCTTTGAAACTTCGTCATAAACTCGCTCAGTGTCCTTGTAATGACCACCCGCATGAGATTTGTGCTTTCTCTGTTCCAGATAGAATGAATCCAGATAGTCCTGCAGGAATGATGGCATGATAACCTCACGAATGGCGGTCATGGTCTTAACCTTTGCCAAGGTAATTTGACCACCGACATTGTGCATCTGCCTGTTGACGGTGATTGTACCCTCTTCCCAGTTGATGTTTTCCCATCTGAGTGCAAAGCATTCAGAGATTCGGAGACCGCAGTAAATGCCCAGATAAAAGGCGGTCAGCAGGTTTCCGTCCTCGCTCTTGAAACAACTCTCAATGAGTGCAAGTTCATCATCGGAATAAACGGTTGCACCCTCGAGGTCATCTTCCACGTCTGCCTGTTCCTTAACTGGCATGGTCAGTCTTGTTTTGCTGTCACCGAACATTCGGTAATACTTGTCACCGTCTATCAGTTCCAGTTTGTAGGCATAACCAAACAGCAGGTAAAAGAATTTGAGAAAACCCTCAGTATATGCATACGAATGGGTCTGGTACATATTGAACAGAAAATCATCAAGGTCTGTAATCTTGATTTCGTTTATGTCCTTGTCTCCAAATTTCGGCTGCACATGGTTCTTCCACATAGACCTCTGTTTGGTCAGTGTGGCAGGTGCTTTCTGTTTTGCCTCGGATGATTCCATGTATGTATCATAGACATACTGCACGGTTGCTTTTGGTGCCTTAGGAGCGACTTCTATCTCTCCGTTGGCAAGTTTTGCCTCGTGCTTTAATTTCGCCTCATAGGCGGCTCTGGCGGTCAAGAACGGCAATCCGTTCTCGTCTTTCTTGATGCGAGTATCTACCACTTGACCATTGACTTTTTTCTTGATACGATATGACCAAGAACCATCCTTGCTCTGTGTAACTCCAGTGTATTTCGCCATTTTAATACCCTCCCAAGTAAAAAAATGTTGTTGTTCACTTAATATTATACAGCATGGATGGTGGGAAGCCAAGTGGGATTATGTGAAAAAACCTTGAATTTTCAATGGTTTTTTGCTATAATTCATGACGAAGCTCGTCACGGCAAAGCATTTGAGGGACTTTTAAACCGTTATTTTAAGTAATACTTGATTAAACCCATCAAAGATGTGCTATCATAACGGTAGCACATCTTCTGTTTTGGTTAATATTTGCAAATAATTTGATTCTTTACTAAACTACAGACTACAGGAGGAAAACTAAAATGAAAAAACTATTAGCAATTACACTTTCACTGCTTTTTGTTTTGTTGCTTTCTGCCTGCACGCCTGATAATAATTCCGGTGGCTCAAAACAAAACAACAGCTCAAGCACACCGACAAATTCTAGTCCTAATACAGAAAATATAAACTCATCCGTTACAAATCCCCAACAGACCGAAACAAATCCAAGCACTCCTGCTGTTACACGTGAGCAGGCCGTTCAAAAGGCTCTTGCGCAGGTTGGTGCAGCACAAACCGAGATTCGTGATTTAGATGCAGAGCTTGACCGTGAAAAAGGTACTCTTGTTTGGGAAATTGATTTTGAATACGGAAATCGGGAATACTCTTTTGAAATTGACGCTGATAGCGGCGAAATTTTAAGAAGCGAAAGTGAATACGATTAATTAATGCTATTGCTTGGGGGCATTTGCCATTTTGGTAAATGCCCCAACTTTTTTAAGCGATTATGGTTGTATTTTTTTTACTAATATGATAAAATGTTAAGGATTGATTTTTTGACTAAATATGTATCACAAATTGGGGGACAGCATAATTAAATGAAAAAGTTTAATAAAAAGCAGCTTCTAATTAATATGCTTCTTTTTGTTTTTCTTCCCTTCTTAATTAATATAATTATAGAATCTTTTGAACGAAAAGCATTTTTAGGCGGTATTGAAAAGCTTATCAGTCAGCCTTATATTTTCTTTTGCAACACACTAATCATCGCCTTCACCATTTCTATTGGTCTGCTTTTAGGCCGCTACCGATATTTTTGGGTTAGTCTTATAAGCACTGCATGGATTGTATTGGGACTTGCAAATTTCTTACTCTTATCTAACCGCGTTTTACCCCTCACTGCAAATGACCTTAAGCTGATTGAGTTGTTATCATCGGTAATAAATAAATACTTAAACCCGTTAACGCTAACACTGGTATCTTTCCTTTGCGTTGCAATAATTCTCGGAGTGTTTATCCTCTTTTTCAGAACACCCAAGCCCAAGGAAAAAGGAAGTATTAAAAACCCCATTATAGCCTTTTTGATTATTACAATACTAACTTTCTCAAACCTAGGCTTTTCGACCTCAAGAGGAATTCTTGAAACACGTTTTCCCGAATTGCCGAAATCTTATCTTAAAAACGGTTTTGCATATTCCTTTGCCGTAAGTCTGATTGATAGCGGTGTAAATAAAGTTGACGGCTATTCAGAGGACTTAATCAAATCTATCACCGAAAAATTTGAAGAGAATGATAAAACAAAGGTTAAAACACCTAATGTAATTTTTCTTCAGTTGGAATCTTTTTTTGATCTCAACAAGCTTAGTTGTGTTAAATTTGATAAAAATCCCCTCCCCAACTTCACACGGCTTATGGAAGAAGGCGGTTCAGGATTGTTTACGGTACCGATAATAGGAGCAGGTACGGTAAACACCGAATTTGAGGTTGTTACCGGAATGCGTGTAATGGATTTTGGTGCAGGTGAATATCCTTATAAAACAATATTAACCGACCACACCTGTGAAAGCATTGCATACAATCTTAAAAACCACGGCTATGTTTCCCACTTCATGCATAATTACAGAGGAACCTTTTACGGCAGAAACAGAGTTTACGCAAATTTAGGATATGATTATTTCTATTCACTGGAATATATGACCGGCTATGAAATGACCCCAAACGGTTGGTCAAAAGACGAAATATTGACCCGCTATATTAACGAAAGCCTGGATTCAACAGAAGGTCCTGATTTGATTACTGCAATTTCCGTACAAGGTCACGGCGGTTACACCGATATTTCAGATTACGAAAAACACCTTACTGTTACCGAATGTAACGATTCGTCAAAACGTGATGCTTTTGAGTATTATGCAAATCAAATTTACGAGATGGATCAATTTATCGGTGAGCTTGTTTCTTCCCTTTCCGAGCGTGACGAAGAGGTAATTCTTGTGGCTTACGGTGATCACCTGCCCTCTCTTGACCTTCAAAACAGTGACCTTGTAGGTCGTAATGTATACCAGACAGATTATTTTATTTGGAATAATATGGGCATTAATTACAGTGACGAGGATTTACAGGCATATCAAATCAACT
Organism: Acutalibacteraceae bacterium; assembly: GCA_045542295.1. Lineage (GTDB taxonomy): Bacteria > Bacillota > Clostridia > Oscillospirales > Acutalibacteraceae > UBA737. Next base: position 11,848 of record JAZQKT010000054.1, on the reverse strand, counting down.
CAAGGGTCCTTGAATCAATTAACATAAAGGACGGTGTAATTAACTCTTGTCACCAAACCTATAAAGACGACAAGCAGTATAGCTATAATCTTCAAGCTTTGGAATACGATATACTATACGGTGCAAAGCACGCCTATGACGGCAATAATCCGTATAACGTTTCACAAATGAAGAGAAACAGTCGCAAAATTAAAATTTCCGAGCTTATTAAAAAAGAAGATGCCGAAAATGTTTACATTCTTAAGGGTGAAGGCTTTACCCAAAATTCCTTTGTAAGGGTTGATTTTAATATTGTTTCTACCCACTACATTGACGAAAACACTTTAGAGTTTAAAACCAGAGACGCTGACTTTAAGGAAATTACCGTTTGGGAAAAGGATATAGGAAATTCGAATAAGCTTTTAGCCCAATAAATTAAAATGATGGTAACCACTCTTTTTTGAGTGACTACCATCATTTTTGTTTACTCTTTATGTTTTGGTGTTAATTAAAATTAATCTTCGAACATTTCTTCAACACTTGGACCTTCTAAAATAAACCAACTACCGCCGATTTTAGCAACCTTGAATTCAAAAGTATTCTTAAACTTTCCTTCATCGGTATCCACTGTAACCTTTGCTTCTACCTCATAAGCAGTTTTAATCTTCTTTTTTGACATTTTATCAATGAATTTTTCAAGCTTCTCTTCTTCATCAGAATCTAAATCAAGTGCATCTTCATCTAAAATTTCTTCATAATATTCAAGATACTCTTCAAATACATCGTTTAGCTTTTCGGTTTTAGAGTCAGAAAGCTTTTTGGAATCTTTTATTTCATAGGTCAGCTCCCAGTCGCCATACTCTTCCTCGATTTCGTCATACAAATACTCAATGTTGCTTTCTTCTAAATACTCCTGCCAATCATCGGGGATATCAACATCATACGAACCCATTTGCAACATTTCCTCTTGTACATCAAACATTGCCGCAAAAAGCATTTCATTTATCTTATCTGCGCTTTTACCGCCCAAAAATCCCTCATCAAAATTACCGCCGCTATAAGCGTCCATAACATACGACTCGGCATCATCCTTCTGCTCTGCAAAGAAATCGAGATATTTTTCAACTTCCTTTTCGTAGCCTTTAGAGTTAATGAACATAAAAACAACTGCCACTATTGCCGCAACAACAATTACTGCAACAGCAACTATACCAATAGCTTTGAAAGCCTTTTTAGGCGGCTGTTCGGGAGAAAGCTGTGTTACATCATTTGTCGGCACAGGTTTAGCTACTGCTGCTCCGCACTTGGGACAAAAAGCTATATTATCTGCAATTTCATTTCCGCATTTTTCACAAAACATAGTACTAACCTCTCAAAAATATTTTTTATATATTCATTAAACAAACTTACAATTACCCTTTGCCTTGCCGTAAATCCAAGAAAAAGCAAAGCTTGACACTAATAAAACCACAAAAAACACAGGAATACCTATCCAAGCACTGATTTTTGTTACATCCAAATTTTCTTGAAGAATGTCCAAGAAAAACACGTGTGTCATATAAATATCAAAAGAATACTTCGAAACAACCGCTATCCACTTATAGTGCTTAAGGCTTTTAATTTTCATAACCAAATAGAAAACCGACATTGCCGCAAGCCCCACAAAAACACTTCTGAATTCAGAGAATCGCTCAATATGTACCCCAAACTTTAGGCTGAAAAACGTTGTGAACAACACCGTTGCTAACGTGCAGCCCAAAATAACAATGAGACTTATATGCTTTTTAATCTTAATATCGTCAATGTAATGGCGAATGGCATATCCCATAATAAAATAGCCTACATAATAGGTAGAACCAACTATCGGGATTTCGTAGGTTGCAGTCATATCATTAATTCTTAAAATAAAACTAACCGCTAAAACGCCTATGAACAAAAATGAGAAATACTTAAGCAGAAGCCTTGAATCTCCGCTTATCAGCTTTTGCCAAAAAGGCAAGGTGATATAAATTCCCACCATTACAAACATAAACCAAAAATGCGTACGCACCGGTGTTGAAAACATCTCCCGAAGTTCATATTTCTCCCCCAAATAGAAAAAATCCCAAACAATATAAACAATAGTCCACACAACCGTTTTAATAAACATATTAACCGCTCTCGTGCCGGACTTTTTATAGTCTGTTTGCTGTTCTAATAAAAGCGCTCCGCTTATCATAAAAAACAAAGGAACGCTAACTCGGCATACTGCATTCAATAATACCGAAAGAAGGTAAGAACCTGTTGATAAATCGGGATACTCACGCATATACCAATTTGAGATATGACCTAAAATGACCATAAAACAGGAAAAGACGCGGAGATACTCCAGTCGTTCATCTCTATTTACACTAACACTCATTCTATACACCAAAAATTTTCTAATATTCTACATATTTCGTTTATAAATACGTTTTTATTATACATTATCATACTTTAATTTTCAAGAATTAATTTATTGCAAAGGATTTAGAATTATGCTATAATTCTTTTGAAGTAATTTTAAATTTTAAGGTGATTCTTATGATGAACAATAAAAAACGGAAACTGGCACGCCTTAATGACATTCAGCCCGACACTATGTCTGCTAAAAAATACAACGCCATCATTGGCGGTATAATTCTGTATGGCTTTATTCTTAACGCAATAATGATTTATACCTGCGCTGATTTTTTTGCCGAAATGAATATATGGGCATTTTTAATAGGATATTTTGTTCTTTGCATCATAGGCATTGTTTTATCCACCTCTAAAAGCCCTGTCTTAAGCTTTTTGGGATACAATTTGGTTGTAGTTCCCATCGGTGCAGTTGTTTGTGTTTCTGTGCCGCAATATGACAGTTCTGCAATACTTTCGGCAATTATAGCAACGGCTACAGTAATAATAGTTATGATTACTTTATCAACCTTGCGTCCCCAATTCTTTGCGGGAATGGGCAGAATGCTTTTCTTTTCGCTTTTAGCAAGCATTGTGGTTGAAATAATTTTTGCTCTTTTAGGCTACGGCGGAGATATATTTAACTGGCTTTTTGTAGTTATATTCTCGCTGTATTTGGGATATGATTGGCACAAGGCGCAGATGTACCCAAAAACACTTGACAATGCAATTGATTCCGCACTTGATATTTATTTAGATATAATAAATATATTTATAAGACTTCTGGAAATTTTTGCCAAAGACGATTAATTAATTTTCAAACGTATATTCTCCTCACTTTTAAACAAACTATCTTTGTAGGAGGAGAATTTCTATGAAAAAAATAATAACTGCATTACTTGCATTATCACTTATCTTCTCCTTTGCAGGCTGCAGAGGAAACAGTGATAACAGCAGTACAAACGACAATACAAATAACAGCACCGAAAATTACAACAGTAATGACGGTAATAACAAGGCTGACGATTTAATCGAATCTGTTATGCCTTAATTCCTCGCGTAAGTCGTATCAATCCAAAAACCTACAAAAGCGCCCCTTGGGATAACCAAGAGGCGCTTTTAATAGTATTATACTTATTAAATAAGACTTCTGAAAAGTGCTTTAATATCCTCTTCGGAGCAGTCTCTGGGGTTACCGGGACGGCAAGCGTCAGCATAAGCATCCGCAGCTAAAGCATCAATATCTGCTTCATTTACAATTCCCTTAAGGGTTGTGGGAATACCAACATCCTCTGCAAGTTTACGAACAGCCTCAACAGCGGCATTGCGGTATTCCTCTTTAGTCATACCGTCAACACCATCAACACCCATTGCCTTTGCAATGTCCTTATACTTTTCACCTGTGTATTCTGCGTTGAATGCCATTACTGTGGGCAAAAGTATTGCACAAGCCTTACCGTGAGGAGTGTCATAATAAGCAGAAAGAGTGTGTGCCATAGAATGGTCAACACCAAGACCAACGTTTGAGAAGCCCATACCTGCAACATATTGACCGAGAGCCATTCCCTCTCTGCCGTCAGCAGTATTAGCAACCGCACCGCGAAGTGAACGCGCAATAATTTCAATAGCCTTGATATGGAACATGTCAGAAAGCTCCCAAGCACCTTTAGTGATATAGCCTTCGATGGCGTGTGTCAAAGCATCCATACCTGTAGCGGCAGTAAGCGCTGCAGGCATTGAATTCATCATATCGGGGTCAACTACAGCACAAACAGGGATGTCGTGTGCATCAACACAAACAAATTTGCGTTTTTTCTCAACATCGGTAATAACGTAGTTGATAGTAACCTCTGCCGCAGTGCCTGCGGTTGTAGGAACTGCAATTATAGGAACGCAGGGGTTTTTAGTGGGTGCTACACCCTCCAAGGAGCGAACATCCGAAAATTCGGGATTAGTAATAATAATACCGATTGCTTTTGAGGTATCCATTGCGGAGCCACCGCCGATTGCAACTATTGCATCTGCGCCTGCAGCCTTAAATTCCTCAACACCGTGTGTAACATTTTCGATTGTGGGATTAGCCTTAATATCTGTATAAAGGCTGTAATCAATGCCGGCATCATCAAGCAGGTCAGTAACCTTTTTAACTATACCAAACTTCACAAGATCCGGGTCAGAGGTTACAAAAATCTTTTTAAAGCCTCTGTTCTTAATTTCGTCAGGAATAGCCTTAATAGCACCTGAACCGTGATAAGATGTTTCGTTGAGCATAAATTTGTTCATTTAAATCACCCTTTTAAAATAATTATTTTAAAGCCGACTGGCTTTGATTTTTTGCTATAGCTTCTAAAATCTTTTTAGAATCACTGTAGGCTTCCTTTACACCGTCACGTTTTTCAATAAATGTCTTTGAGACCCTACGTATTGAGAGAGTTAAGCCCTCGGGTAACGGACCTAAATCCTTTGATTCTGTTCCTTTATAAAACTCTTCACCTAGGATTATAGGCTCCCCCTCAAAAATCTCTTCCTCTGTATTAATATTTTCAAAATACTTTATTGATTCCGCGTCGGTTATAAAAAGCAAAGCCTTTTCATTGGCTGTAATAATCGCCTGAAGCTTTGACAAAACATCCGTTTTATACCTAATATTCTTATTGCTGTTTTCAAAGCTGCAGTTTATTACCCTAACAAAAATTTCACTGTCCTCTTTCCCCTCTTTTGCTCGAATTTCCTTAAGATAATCGGTCAAATAATCGGATAATTCGGTAATCTGCTCATCAAGAACAGGCTTATAGGTGAAATATACCACCTCAATATCGGGATTCTTGCGGGAAGCACACTGTGTAATCATAATCGCAAGCACAATAACCGAGGCAACAATCGCAATAACGCCCCATTTGTACTGAAACCAAAAATTATCCCACTTTTCCTTTGGAGTAGTAGGAACAATCGCCACCTCACTGGGTTTAGGACCGGCATTAATTTCACCGTTTTGCATTTTTTTAAGCTTTAAGAATTCTGCCCTTGCACGTCTTTGTTCTTCTATAATGTCATTTTTCTTTTGAGCCATTCTCTTTAACACCTTTTTTCTTAATTATAACAATTTTACCATACAATTACACATTTTTCAAGGTGATAGTTTTGCAAAAAAGATTGTTTTAAATTTTGAAACATTTCATTAACATATAACAGTTCTAAATTATATTTGATTTGACAAAGATATTGTGCTATACTCTATTTTAAAAGGAGATGTGAAATATGGAATACCGCATCGAACACGATTCTATGGGCGAAGTTAAAGTACCTATAACCAAGCTTTGGGGAGCACAAACACAAAGAAGTGTTGAAAATTTCCCTATTGGTGTAGGAATTGAGACTATGCCAAACGAGATTGTCAAAGCTTTCGGAATACTGAAAAAGGCTGCCGCTTTAGCCAACCACACATTAAACCCCGAAAAAATGTCTTCTGAAAAGCTATCTGCTGTTGCCACAGCTTGTGACGAAGTTATAAACGGCCTTTTAAATGAGCATTTTCCGTTAGTTGTATGGCAAACGGGCTCGGGTACACAGTCTAATATGAATGCCAACGAGGTTATTGCCAACCGTGGCAATCAAATACTGAAAAAAAGGCTTTTACACCCTAATGATGATATTAATATGAGTCAATCCTCTAACGATACTTTCCCTACTGCTATGCACATTGCCGCAGTGAGCATTATTGAGGACAAGCTTATCCCTTCTGCAAACGAATTGATTAAAACCTTTATTCGTCTTGAACAAGAAAATGAAGGCGTTGTTAAAAGCGGCAGAACCCATCTGCAAGATGCAACACCTATTAAATTCAGCCAAGAAATCAGCGGTTGGCGGCAAAGCCTTGAACGCGATGTTGAGCTTTTGAGTATTTCGCTAAAGCCGCTTTACGAATTAGCCTTGGGCGGCACTGCTGTCGGTACAGGTCTTAATGCACCAAAGGGCTTTGCAGAAGCTGTAGCAAAAGAGGTATCAAAGCTCACCGGCAAGCCCTTTGTTACAGCACGCAACAAATTCCACGCACTTACCTCAAAGGACGAGCTGGTTTTTGCCCACGGAGCCATAAAGGCACTTGCCTGCGATATGATGAAAATTGCCAATGATGTACGTTGGCTGGCATCGGGTCCGCGTCTGGGACTAGGCGAAATATCAATCCCCGAAAACGAACCCGGTTCTTCAATAATGCCCGGTAAGGTTAATCCAACACAGTGTGAAGCGGTTACAATGGTTGCGGTTCAGGTTATGGGCAACGATGTTGCTGTTGGTACTGCGGCTTCACAAGGCAACTTTCAGCTTAATGTATTTATGCCTGTAATAATATATAATTTTTTACAGTCCGCAAGACTTTTGGCAGAAAGTATTTCCTCCTTTAACAAAAACTGTGCTGTAGGAATTACTGCGAACAAGGAAAAAATGCACCATAATTTACATAATTCTTTAATGCTTGTAACCGCACTTAATCCTTATATAGGCTATGAAAATGCGGCAAAAACTGCCAAAAAGGCTTTTGAGGATAATATTTCACTTAAACAGGCCTGCACCGAGCTTGGCTTCTTAACCGAAGAAAAATTTGATGAGGTTTTTAAACCCGAACAAATGGTATAAATATATTAAAGGCAATCTTGTTTTAGCAAGATTGCCTCTTTCTTAACTCGTTTTATTCTTTTTACTAACCTTTATTTTAGACCAAAGTGCAATAATTATTTGCCCGGGCACTCCGAGAAGAAATATTTTAGGTAAATCAATTCCAAAAATATAAAAAACAATAAACAGCGTTGTCAGAGATGCCCACATAAGCAAAGAAATTATTAAGAAATTACGCTTGTGATTAAACCAAATCGAGTTAAAAACCAACCAAACAATAAGGGTCACAGGGATGGCAAAAAGAAATGGCAAAAAGGAATACTTTATAGTATCGGTAAAAACATCTACCATAAAAAAGATGAAGGTTGCCACAAGCCATACCACAAGAATTCCCATTCCTGAAATAAGCGCGTGGTTTTTAACCTTTGTGACTTTTGTTTCATTATTTTCAGGCAGTGTCTTATCGCTGATATGTTCTTCCACCAAATAATCAAGCGTTACTTCAAAAATTTTTGCAATAGAAACAAGTGTGGTGATTTCGGGCAAAGAATCTCCTCGCTCCCATTTTGATACCGCTTTATCGGAATAGTGAAGCTCCTCTGCCAATTCGAGTTGTGTCATACCCTTAGCCACACGCAGCTCATATATATTTTTTGCAATAACAAATTTTATATCACTCATATAAGACCTCAAAAACATTTAATTATATTAATAATACCATAAAAAAACCAAAAAGTAAAATATTTTATTTAAACAAAATATTAAATTTAAAAAAGATAATTCAGTTTGTTAATTTGGATAAAAATGTACTACAAAACTTTAACTAAAAATGATAAAATTAATATATTGGTTTTGCTAAAGTAGATGATTAAATACTCCTCTTTTTGTTGACTGCAAAACTGCAGTATGATATATTGATTATACAAGATTTTAAAATTGGAGGGCTTTGAATGAAAGTTAAACTTTGGAGACGAATTTTTTGTGTCTTATTCTCTATTATCTTCTTATTAAGCTTTGTTTCTTGTAAAAAAACTGATACAGTAAGCACTGTCAGTGATGAAGTCATTTACGAAATTATTGACGAAACCGGAAATTCAGAAAGCGAAAGTGTTGACAAACCTGAAAATTCGGGAAGCGAAAACGCCAACACAGAAAGTACAGAAAGCAAAAACAATCAAAACAATAATGCTTCCGCTTCTAATCCCACTTCAACGAACAGTAAAAAAGTTTATAAATCAGAAGAAGAATTATTTAACGCTAACCCTGCTGTCGGTACAATTATCACTTTGGATATAGAGCCTTACGCTAAAGGTGAATACAAAGTGGTAACAGGCTCTTATGTTGCAAACAATGTTTCAATTGTTTATATTTCTTCAGGTAAATATGCCGTGCGAAATGTTTCTAAAATCAATGCCTGGGTGAAAGATGTTCCCTACGGTAGCTTTATTGCTCACCAAGGCTTTAACGGTCATATTAATACCGCCGAAAACACCGCACCTGGCACATACCCCTCCAACACCAAAGAGGCGGTTGACCACGCTGTTCGTTTAGGCTATAAAATGGTTGAAATCGATATTACCATAACCAAGGATAAGGTTTGGGTGGTAGACCACGATGCTAACAGCGCCGCCACCAATATAAACACCTATGACGAGGTTAAAAACTTTACTCATATGCTGTCAAGTATAATTACCAAAAGGAATATTCTTCGCAAATGGAGAACAGGCGGTTATTGGGAATTCAGCAACCAAATCGCCAAAGAAAGAACTCCCACACTTGAAAGTGTGTTCCAATATATGCAGAAAAATAATGTTTATTTAATACTTGATAATAAATCATTAAGCCATCATGACTTCACAGATGAAGAATACGATATTTTGGCCGAGCTTATTAAAAAATATAAAATGGAAAAACGTTGTGCTGTTTATGCCGAGTGTTTAAAGCCTATTTCTGACAGAGTAAACGGAGTAATACTCGCTTATTCAGATTTACCCCATTCCGACGAGAAAGCTGCATATAGCATAATGAGCTCCTACGGTAACTTTATGCTGAGCGTCAACAAATCAAATCTTTCAAAATATACTGCATTTGCAAAAAAATATAACGTTCCCCTTGCAGTTTGGGTTGAAGATGAATACTACGAAGCCGATAAGCTTTTTGCAAACGGCGCTAATTATATTCTTACTAACTACTGCTTGCCAAACAATGCAAATTTGAGTGATTATAAAGAGATTAAATCTTTCTCTATGTCTGACTTTACCGGCAATGCCACAAGCGGTGATTTTAATGCCAAGCTAACCCTTTCTTATAAAGATTTAGGTCTCAAACCCGGAGATATAATAGTTCTTTCTGCAAAATGTTCAAATTCAGGCGGAGAAGCCTTTATAAGGGTGGGCGCCTCCGAAAACCTTGAAGCTAAAGCTGCAATAAACGGCAACCGAACAATTTACTATGTAGTTAACGACTCTTATTCCCATAATCTTGAAGCCAATTTCGGTGTTACGGGCGGCTCGGCAAACTTTACAAATGTTAAACTTGCCATAATGCGCGAAACCGCACGTGGTGAAAAATAAATAATAAAAATAGAAAAACCTCTCGAAGAGATCTTCGAGAGGTTTATTTTTTGCTGCAATTTAAGCATTTACTTCCATTATTTTTCCAATAAACTCTTTTATAACATGAAGCTCACTTTGCTTTGCGCCCGAAAGCCACATTTTTTCGTAATCGGCAAGCCAGCTCTCTGCAGTCTTCTTCCACTGTGCTCTATCATAATCATTTTTGATTATATCAACAGCCTCATTAAGAAGCGCTACACCCTCTGCGGCATTTACAATATGCTCAATAACCATTTTTCTGTCAGGCAATGCCTTTAAGTCAGCCGCAATTTTTCTGCACTCCTCTGCCAATTCCTTAGCAGAATTAAAGTCCTTAAAATAATCCTTACTTTTCCAAGAAACCCAACAGAAGAAGGAATACCAAGTGGCACTTTGGGCGTGAATTTCGGCAATGCGGTTAATTAGCGGAATAATATTGGTTTCGCTTCCGTAAACAAAATAAGAAACTGCCTTTTCAAAATCCTCATTAACAGCAGTGTCCGCTGTCCAACCTACCGCCGCGCCTAAAACAGTGCCGTAAAGCGCACATTCGGGCGAAGAAGGATGGCCGTAATCACCCCAGTTAGTGTTAAGAATACCCTTTGCACCATGCTTTTTAGCATGAGCGGCAAATTTTGTGATGTTAGGAACAGCAATTTGGGGACGCTCAATAAGTCTTGTCCAAGAGGTTGTACCCGGACACACAATTTGCGTTAATTTCTGTTCCTTTATACGTATAACCTTTTCTTCACTCGGATTACTGTCATAAGCCCAGTTAAGAAGCACGGTATCCTTTGGAATTTTGCCAAGTGCATTCGGGTATTCAAGTGCAATATCTCCCCACATCATAACAGTTTTACCCATTGCCGTTACATGGCGGATAATCTTTTCAACAAAATCGCAGTATAGTGTTCCCCTGTCCTTACCTGCATTTCTGCCTTTGCAAAGGTCAAAGGTTTCGTCACAGCAAATGTTGAAATACCTTGAACGGAAAAGCGGCAAATATTGGTCAATAAGAGAACAAATACGCTCAAAGCTTTCAGGATTAGTAGGATCAATAGTATGATGCTCCATACGATCCTTCCAAAAATGCTGTTTTGACTCAAAATTCTCAAGCTCGCATAAATGCTTATACTCTTCCTTCATAAGAAGATGATAAAGGTGACCGAAGCTTGAAAGCGAAGGCACAAAATCAATGAAATTATCATAACAGTACTGGTCTATTTCTAAAATATCCTCTGCTGTGAGATAATCTTCCTCAGTTTTCCCATCATTTTTAAACTCAAACAAATCAAACGTATGCTCAACGTAAAGCTGTAGCGAGTTGATTTTAAAAGATGCAAGACGGTCTACCATCTTTTTAACACCAATTACCGAGGGCACACGTCCACGTGTTGCATCATGATAGAAGCCACGGTATTCCAAATCGGGGAAATCCGTAATTTTAAGGAGCGGCAATTCGCTGCCGTAAGCTTCAATAAGCTTTGAAAGAGTTTTGATTCCGTAAAAACAGCCTGCTGCCGTACCGCCGAAAATTTCTATTCCGCTATCGGTAATCTCAAGAGTATATTCTTCGGCTCCAAGTGTATTATCAACCGCAATACAAATGCTGTTTTTTAACTCACTGTCTACACGGCAGAATTTATTAATGCCGCCTGTTTGGGCAGAAATTTCATTCTTTAAAGCTACGGCTGCCTTTACAACACGGTAATCATGGTCGCCCTTTAGCTGTACACAGAAACCACCAATGTTCAAAGTACCGTCACGCTCAACAACATGTTTTGGTTGTGGAATTATTTGATATTTCAATTTAAAAACCTCCAAAGTTTTTTGTCTATTGATTAGCACCCTCTGGGTTTGTGGGTGTATCATCCGGGTTAGGATTAGGGGGTGGTTCTGTTCCACCCGGGTCTGTAGGCGTATCGGGAGGTGGTGTTTCTCCTCCGCCTTCGGGCTCTGATGAAACATTTGGATTGCTTGAAGTCTCTCCACCACTATCGGGCGGTGTGGTTTCACTGCCGGTATCTCCGCCGCTTCCAACCCCGGAGGAACCTACTTGACTGCTGCTCGAAGGCGTACTGGTTACCGGTTTAGAGGAGGTCACATTGCTTGATGTTGCAGACGATGAGCTTTGCTCGCTGCTGGTCGCTCCCCCATTTAGTGAAGAATAATTATCAGGGGTTGTACCCTTTTTATAGTAACCGGTGCCTGTTTTATATACATCATCACTGTCTTCAAAGCTTTTC
>JAZQKT010000053.1:0-7328 GCA_045542295.1 Acutalibacteraceae bacterium | reverse complement strand
ATGGGCGTAGAAGTAGTCGATTAATTCTCTCTTGTGGGAGGAAAATTCCGATTTAACCACTTATTGGGAGGTAAACAATGAAACACGGAAAAAAGTATAATGAAAGCGCAAAGCTTATAGAAACAGGTAAGCTTTACGATGTAAACGAAGCAGTTGAGGTTGCCGTTAAGACCGGTACTGCAAAGTTTGATGAAACTGTTGAAATCCACGTTCGTTTAGGTGTTGACTCACGTCACGCTGACCAGCAGGTTAGAGGCGCAGTTGTTCTTCCTAACGGAACCGGTAAAACTATCAGAACCCTTGTTTTCGCAAAGGGTGATAACGCAAAAGCAGCTGAGGAAGCAGGCTCTGATTTTGTTGGTGCTGAAGAATTGGTTGCTAAAATCCAGAATGAAAACTGGTTAGACTTTGATGTTGTAATCGCAACACCCGATATGATGGGCGTTGTTGGTCGTCTTGGTAAGGTTTTAGGTCCCCGTGGTCTTATGCCTACACCTAAGGCTGGTACCGTTACTCCTGACGTTGCAAAGGCTGTTACCGAAGCAAAGGCAGGTAAAATTGAGTACCGTCTTGATAAGACAAACATCATCCACTGCCCCATCGGTAAGGTTTCCTTCGGTCCCGAAAAGCTTCAAGAAAACTTTGATGCTCTTATGGGTGCTATTGTTAAGGCAAAGCCTGCCGCAGCAAAGGGTCAGTACATTAAGTCTTGCGTAATCGCAACAACAATGGGCCCCGGAATTAAGCTCAACGTAGCAAAATTCGGCGGTTAATTAAAAGCTTCAACCCCGTACCAAATGGTACGGGGTTATTTTTTTCGGATTGAACAAATCTTGAAAATGTGTTATTATTAGTTTACAAATTTTGATGTGTGAGTGATAATTATGAAAAAGCCACGCCTTGTAGCCCTTCAAACACCGTTTGAAAAAGAACTAAAAAACACACCTGTACCAATGTCAGAGTATCCGCGTCCCCAGCTTGTAAGGGACTCATATATCTGCCTTAACGGAGAATGGAAATTTTCAATAATTAACAATTTTTCTATTGTTTACGAAGATAAAATCACTGTCCCCTTCCCGCCCGAAAGCCGAATTTCCGGTATAGAGCGGGAAATTAAAGATACCGACACCCTTGTATATGAAAAGTCCTTCACTCTGCCCCACGCATTTTTAAAAGAGCGCTTAATACTTTATTTTGGGGCAGTTGACCAATACTGTAAACTTTTAATTAATGATGAACTTGTGGGTGAGCATACAGGTGGCTATCTCCCCTTTTCCTTTGATATTACCGATTTTATAAAAGACTCAAATAATACAGTTAAGCTAATCGTTACCGATCCACTTGATAAAAACCTGCCATACGGTAAACAGACCAAAAAACGAGGCGGTATGTGGTACACAAAAATCAGCGGTATTTGGCAAACTGTGTGGCTTGAAAGTGTAACAGAGGATTACGTTAAAAATTTGAAAATCACTCCGTCACTTAATAGCGTTAACATTAAAATTGATTCAAACTCCCCGCAAAAAACAATTATATTGGAAACTCCCGACGGCTGCAAGGAGTATACCGTAACAGGTGAGAGCATAAACATTGAAATAGAAAATCCTATTCATTGGTCGCCAGAAAACCCACATCTTTATAATTTCACCGTAATTTGCGGCAAGGATAAGGTTAAATCTTATTTTGCATTAAGAGAAATATCTATAAAAACCGTTAACGGAAAACCTGTAATTTGCCTTAATAAAAAGCCTTATTTTTTTCACGGCCTTTTGGATCAAGGCTATTTCAGTGACGGTATTTTCACTCCCGCTTCGCCCGAAGGCTATAAAAATGACATCCTTAAAATGAAGGACTGCGGTTTTAATATGCTTAGAAAACATATCAAAACCGAGCCCGAACTCTTTTACTATTATTGTGACAAATACGGTATGATTGTTTTTCAAGATTTCATAAACAGCGGAAAATACAGCTTCCTTATTGATACAGCACTACCCACTGTCTTTCTCAAAAAAGGTATCACCCATACTGCCACTGAAAAAAGACGCAAGGAATTTTTCAAAACAAGTGAAGGTATTTTAAACCATCTTTACAACCATCCCTCTGTATGCTGCTATACCATTTTTAATGAGGGTTGGGGGCAATTCAGCGCTGATGACTGCTATAAGCATTTCAAAGCACTTGACAAAACCCGAATTTTCGACACAACCTCGGGCTGGTTCAAAACAAAGCAGAGTGACGTTCAAAGCGAACACGTGTATTTTAAACCAATAAGGCTAAAGCAAAAAGAAAACCGTCCGCTTGTTCTTTCGGAATTTGGCGGATATTCCTGCAAAATTAAAAACCATGCCTTTAATTTAGACAAAACCTATGGCTACCGTTATTTTAAATCCGCAAAGGATTTTGAAAACGCTATTATCAGCCTTTATGAAAATGAGATAATCCCTGCAATAAAAGCGGGATTAAATGTTGCGGTTTTAACCCAAGTGAGTGATGTTGAGGATGAAACCAACGGTCTTTTAACCTATGACCGCCAAATTCTAAAGGTGGATAAAATACGTTTTTCCGACCTTTCAGCCAAGCTTTTTAGTGTTTTCGATAAGACTTTTACTCTGCCAAAGGCTTAAAAGGTTGCAAAATTTTCTAAAATGTGATAAAATCATAAAAGGTATTGATTCTAATTGTTAATGTTGGAGGTTTAGTATGCTTAATACCGAAAGATTATGCTTGGGCTGTATGAATGATAACGGCGGCGAAAAGGTTTGCCCTATATGCGGTTATGATTCTGCTTCCCAAAATCCTACCGAAGGCTTACCGGTAAAATCTTTTCTTAAAAACCGCTATTTGCTGGGCAAAATGCTTGGCAAAAACGGCGAAGGTATTACCTATATCGGTTGGGATAATGCAAATGATACAATTATTAATATTAAAGAGTATTTCCCTACAGGAATTTCACAACGAAACCCCGATAAAACCGTTTCTATTATCCCGGGTAATGAATATCTATTCAATGAGGGCTTGCTTGAATTTAAAGAAATTAAATGCAATATTATGGCATCTGGGTTGCCTGCCGTAATTCCCGTTACGGATGTTTTTGAGGAAAACGGAACAGTTTACTCGATAGAAACTAACATTGCCGGCATAACCTTGGAAAATTTCCTTAATAAAAACGGTGGCACCTTAAAATGGGAGCAAGCAAGAGCGCTTTTCTTGCCGCTTATTGACACTTTAAAGGAACTTAATGATATGGGCGTAATCCATAGAGGTATTTCTGCCGATACTGTTATAGTAGGACGAGACGGTAAGCTTAGAATAAGCAATTATTCAATAAAAAATTTCCGAATCACTCCTTCAAAGCTTGAAACAGAAATTTATTCGGGCTACGCTGCTATTGAGCAATACGGATTTGAGGAACTTCACACAGATACCTATACCGATGTTTTCGGTCTTAGTGCTACAATTTTCAGGGTTTTAATAGGTACTGCTCCGCCTGATGCAAACGTACGTATTCAAAATGACTCTATGTCTGTACCAACTAAATTTGCAGAAGAACTCCCCCGTCCCGTGCTTGCCGCACTGGCAAACGGACTTCAAATTTTACCGAAAGACCGTACCCGTGATATCGAATCCTTTAAAAACCAATTGGTTTACGGCGAAATTCCGCACGCAGCACCGCCAAAACGCGCCACTGCTAAAGTGGCCGAGAATAACGAAGACGGTAAATCATCCAAGAAAGAAAGTGTTTCTGCGGCAAAATACGTGCTCATTTCAGCAGGCTGTACAGCACTGATTTTCATTATCATAGGTGCAGTTTTGGTCTTTGGAGTTTTTGGCGATAAATTCTTTGGTAATGACAAAGCCGTTTCAAGTGAAAGCACAGAAATTGAGATGCCCGAAACTGATGAAATCGGCGATGTTGACAGTAACGCTTCTCTCACCTCAAAGCCACATGACGTTCCCGACTTTACCGGAAAGTACTATTCGCAGATTATAAATGATGATAAATATGAAATGTTTGAATTTGCCATTTCTGCAAAGGTCTTTTCTGACAAGCACCCTAAAGGCACCGTTTGTTCGCAGTCTGTTGCTCCAAACAGTGAGGGTGCCGTACGCGGAACAAAAATCGAATTTACAATCAGTCTCGGTCCAAAGGAGATTAAGATTGCAAATTTGAGCGGCTACACAAAAGAAGAAGCCATTTTAGAGCTTTTAAAGCAAGGCTTCCTTTACAATAATATTGAAATTATCAATAAGTTTGACCAAAATGAAAATCCGGGTGTGGTAATCGCACAAGAACCCACACACGATACAAAGGTCAGCACGGATGTAGGCGTTAAAATTTATATCAACTCTTACACAGGCAGTGACAGCGAAGAAGAATCTTCACAGGAAGACACCTCTGAAGAAAACTAAATACTTTAGTCAAACCTAAATAAAAAATGATGAGAGGAAACTCTCATCATTTTTTGTTTGTGCCCTAAAATTCAATATCAACAAATACAGGTGAATGGTCGGTAGCATCTAAAGCATCCTGCTCTTCAATAACTCTATACTGCAAAACCTTAAAATCATTGCCCAAAGCTACCATATGGTCAATAGAAAATTCTTTATCGTTAGTGGTTTTACAGCCCTTATAGCTACCATCCTCTTGACGAATCGGGTCGCCGTGATGCGAAGAAACACTGTCCTTAACCTCAGCCATATCATAAAGATGATTAATACCATTCTCGGCATATACCGTAAATACATCGCTTGCAAGCACGCTGTTCATATCACCGAAAGCAAAAACAGGACAACTGTAACGCTTATTTAAAAACTTCATAACATATGTAAGCTGCTCTGCGTTTTTAACCCTTATAGCATCATGCTCGGGACCTGTTTTCCACCAGAAATGTGTGTTGCAAACCGCAAACACCTTATCATCCTCACCCTTTAGTACTGCCCAGCTGATGCCTTTGGTAACATCGGGGGTTTCGTCAAGATATTCATAACCCTTTGAAATAAGCTTTAAGCTTTTCTTAAATGCAAAAGGCACAAAATTGTTGTTCCCGAAAATTTCAGTGGCAACAAAATCATATTCATCCGATAAACGCTCAAAAAGACCGCTATCATACCATCTTTTTGTAATTTCCTGCAGTCCCAAAATATCAGGACTGTATTTTTTATAAATTCCGTAAATGCCGTCAATTCTCACATCCACGGGATTTTCGAAATAATCTCCCCAGATATTACTTGTCATAATACGCACTTAAAACACCTCATTAACTTAATTCATTTGCCATTTCATAGAATTTATAATAAATTCCTTTTTGCTCTAATAATTGCTCGTGACTTCCCTCTTCCATAATACCCTCATCGGTAAGAACTAAAATTCTGTCCGACTTGCGGATTGTTGAAAGCCTGTGAGCGATAGTAATAGTTGTTCTGCCCTCCGAAAGCTTTGCTAAAGATCTTGCTACCGCAAACTCGCTCTCATTATCAAGGGCGCTTGTCGCCTCATCAAGTATAATAATAGGCGGATTTTTAAGGAAAACACGCGCTATGCTTATTCTTTGCTTTTGTCCACCCGAAAGCTTTACTCCACGCTCACCGACATAGGTATCATAACCGTCCTTTAGCTCGGTTACAAATTCGTGGGCACCCGCTTTTTTGGCCGCTTCGATAACCTCATCTAAAGAAGCCCCCGGTTTTCCGTAAGCTATATTCTCATAAACCGTTCCCGAGAAAAGGTATACATCCTGCTGGACTATACCAATGCTTTCGCGAAGAGATTTTAGTGTATATTCTTTAATATTTTTACCGTCAAGTAAAATTTCGCCGTCATTCACATCATAAAACCTTGGAATAAGGTTGCAAAGCGTGGTTTTTCCGCCGCCAGACGGCCCTACAAAGGCAATTTTTTCACCGCTTTTAATTTTAAGATTAAGTCCTGTAAATACCTTGTTGTGGTCATCGGGGTATTCAAAAGAAACATTAGCAAACTCAATTTCGCCCTTTGGGTCTTTAAGCTCTACCGCGTTCGGCTCATCAAATATTTCAATATCGGCATCCATTATCTGCAAAAACCGTTCAATACCCGTAAGACCTCTCTGGAACTGTTCCGAAAACTCAATTATACGTCTTACCGTTGCTATAAAGGTTGTAACATAGAGGAGATATGCCACAAGGTCACCCGGTGTTATTTTGCCCTTTATCATAAAAAGACTACCTATAATAACTACAGCAGCATACATTATACCGTCAAACATACGGGTTGTGGTGGAAAATGCGCCCATATATTTATAAGAAAGCTTTTTGATAGAGAAAAATTCTTTATTATCTTTTTCAAATTTAGCTTGCTCTATATCCTCATTTGCAAAAGCCTTTACAACCTTCTGACCTAAAAGCGAATCCTCAATTCTTGCATTAAGCTCACCAATCATAACACGTTGATCTCTAAAGGTGTCACGCATTTTTTTGTTGAGCCTTTTACAGATTAAAACCATTATCGGAATGATGATAAATATAATAACAGTCAGCGGTATATTAATATTCATAAGTATAATAAAAGATACTATACCTTTAATACCTGCAATAAAAAATTCTTCGGGACAATGGTGCGAAAATTCGGTAACATCAAAAAGGTCATTTGTGATTCTGCCCATTATCTGTCCGACTTTGGTATTATTAAAATACGTATTTGAAAGCTTGTGCAGATGCGCATAAGCATCGTGACGCATATCGGTTTCTATTTTAGTGCCCATAACGTGACCGACATAAGCCATATAATAGTAAGCCGCCGCATCAATAATGCGCAATACGATATACAAAAGTCCTACCTTTAATATAAAATCAACCGTAAGCCTTGCAATATCGCTCATACCTGCATTGGTTATTTCACGCATAATAAGCGGTAAAATAATTTCGCAAATTGTTGTAAGCGAGGCGCAAAACAAATCCAAAATAACTGTTGGAATATATTTTTTATAATAAGGCATGAAACGACCTATCAGCACACTCGTTTTATAGCTTTTTTCTTCTCTTTCCATGAAATTTCCCCTAATAAGATGTTAATTAAATTTAACCGTTTTTGCCCATTCCACAATAGTATCTCGGTTTTCCTTTAAATCTCTTTCAGGAGTTGCAAACTGCACCAGCCAAAAAGCATCCGAGTCCTTATATACAGTTGTAATATATCTATAAGTCATACCGCTTTCATCATCTTTGTATTGATACTCAAAAAAGGTTAAACCATCCTTCTCTTTAACAGTTGCAGACTTCCCGTTATTCTCTATTACAGCATTAGCATACTCTTCTAAACCTTCATTTTAACAAGACTTGCCACAAAGCTT
>JAZQKT010000052.1:0-12464 GCA_045542295.1 Acutalibacteraceae bacterium | reverse complement strand
CCTGTTTTAAGACCCGTTGTACCTTCATAAAAACGCACAAGCTTATTTGTATTCACAAGCTCACTTTCACCGTTTCTGAGGCTATCCATCCAAACGGTTGTATATTTCTTAATTAAATCATGTTTTATTAGCTCGCAGGACATTAATGCAACATCATGAGCAGTTGTTAGATGTCCTTCTGCATCAAGACCTGTGCAATTAACAAAGGTGGTGTTATCCATTCCCAGCTCACGTGCTCGCTCATTCATAAGAGCCACAAAGCCTTCCTCACTGCCCGCCAAATGCTCACCCAAAGCCACACACGCATCATTAGCAGACGCTATAACCGTTGCCTTTAATAGCTCATCAACCGTCATACTCTCCCCCGGCTCAAGCCAAATTTGTGAGCCGCCCATACTGCAGGCGTGTTCTCCTGCTGTGACAACCGTTTCAAGCGTGATTTCTCCACGGTCAAGCGCTTCCATAACCAATAGCAAAGGCATTATTTTAGTTATAGATGCCGGTGCTAATCTTTCATCGGCATTGGCATCATACAGTATTTTTCCCGTATTTACCTCCATAAGAATCGCTGATTTCGCCTTAATATCAAGTGTTTGACCGATTGTTGCGTTAGTCTCAACAACTTCCAAAGGCACATTAACATCCGAAATATCACATTCACTTGATACCGTAGCGGCGTTCACAACGCCCACGCCTGAGCTTAAAATAATTAAAACACTCAAACAAATGCCTATTATTTTTTTCAAAATAAAACACCCCAAACACATAATATATAAAATAATATGTTTGAGATGTTTTTTAAATGCTAACTGTATTATTAAATTATCGTACCGCCGCCTATAACCATATCACCATCATAAAACACAGCGGCTTGACCGGGACTCGGCGCTCTTTGAGGCTCATCAAATACTATTTTAACTTTACCGTCATCCAAGGGAAAAATTAAAGCATTAGCCGCAATATGTCTGTAGCGTAGCTTTGCGGTAACACGCATTTCACTCTCAAGCTTATCAAACGGAATGAAATTAAGGTTATTAACCGTAACCTCACGTGTAAAAAGATGCTCCTCATCACCCAAAACAACCTCATTGGTCTCTGGGATTTTATTAATTACAAATTGTGGCTTTCCAAGCGCTATTCCAAGCCCTTTTCTTTGACCCAACGTATAATGAATTATTCCCTTATGCTGTCCCAGAATATTTCCTTCAATATCAATGTAGTTTCCGCTTTCGGATAAAAAGCCATCATTTTCTTCTATAAAGGAAGCGTAATCACCGTCAGGCACAAAGCAAATATCCTGACTGTCGGGTCTGTTTGCATTGATAAAGTTTTCTTTTTCGGCAATATCTCGCACCTCGCCCTTGGTTAAATCACCAAGCGGAAACAAAACGTGACTCAACTGCTTTTGTGTAAGCCCGTACAATACATAAGATTGGTCCTTGCCCTCATCCAAAGCCTTATAAAGCAAATACCTGCCATCTTGACTTTTAATAATTCTTGCATAATGTCCTGTAGCAATTTTATCGAAGCCCATATTAGTTGCACAGTCAAGCATAGCACCGAATTTTATAAATCGGTTGCAAACTATACAAGGATTAGGTGTGTTTCCCAATTTATACTGACGTATAAAATCACCTATTACAAATTTTGAAAACTCTGATTTTAAGTCCAGCGAAAAATGTTCAATATTAAGTCTTTGGCAGACACTCCTTGCATCGTTGGTGTTTGAAGCATTTTCGCCTTCACAAAGTTCTAAAGTTACTCCTGCAACAGTGTAACCCATATCAATTAAAATTTTAGCTGTAACCGAGGAATCTACCCCGCCACTCATTCCTACTAAAACCTTTTCATTTTTCATTTATAAGCCTCTTTAAAATAATTAAGGCGGGATTCACCCGCCTCATTTAAAAATTAAATAGAAGTAATATTTGCTATTTCATACATATCCATATCAAGCGGTTTTTCCATTTTAAGAGCTTCGTAAATGTCATAATCAACTATCGAATTGTTCTTCATAGCAATAACTCTGTTACCAATACCACGGCTTAAAAGCTTAACAGCTGCATAACCCATCTGTGTTGCTCTTACACGGTCACGAACCGTTGGGTTACCGCCACGCTGAACGTGACCCAAAATTGTGGCACGTGTTTCAATGCCTGTAACTTCCTCAATCTTTTTAGCGATTTCTTCAACGCCGCCAACACCCTCGGCAACCATAATAATGAAATGCTCCTTGCCTGTTTTGCGTGTTTCTTCTATTTTAGCAATAAGATCATCAATGTTATATTCCACTTCAGGCACTAAAATCGCTGTAGCGCCAACAGCAATACCGCACTGAAGCGCAACATGACCTGCTCTTCTTCCCATAACCTCAACAACACTGCAACGGTCATGTGACTGGCAGGTATCACGAAGCTTGTCAACCATATCAACAACAGTGTTCATTGCAGTATCAAAGCCCAAGGTATAGTCAGTAGAGGTAATATCATTATCGATCGTGCCGGGAATACCAACACAAGGAATGCCCTTTAAAGATAAATCTCTGGCGCCTCTGAATGAACCGTCACCGCCGATTACAACAATACCGTCAATGCCGAACTTTTTACAGTTTTCAACCGCTTCATTAATGCCTTCTTCTGTCTTGAATTTAGGACTTCTTGCAGTATAAAGAACAGTACCGCCACGGTGAATAATATCCGAAACAGAACGAATATCCAAATCAAAAATATCGCCCTCAATAAGACCGTTATAGCCGCGTCTTATACCCTTTACGGTCATACCAAGAGAAACTGCCGTTCTTACAACAGCGCGAACAGCCGCGTTCATGCCGGGAGCGTCACCGCCGCTTGTTAAAACACCAATCGTTTTCATATATATCATCTCCAAATTAATTACAGTAAGTTTGAGAATTAATTATAAACTATTTTTTTAAAATTTTCAACCATTATTTTACAAGTTTCACATTTTCTGCACCTAAAATATCATTTAATGACAAAATCAGTCTATTGTCACCGTTAACCCAAAGCTTTTTCGGAGCTTCAAGCTTCTTATTATTGTCGGTACAAAAAATTATAACCGGGATTTCACCGCCAAATTCAGAAAGCTTTTGTTTTACACTTTCAAAAACACTGTCTTCAATGTTTTTTACCTTCAAATAAAGAGCGCTTTTAAGCTTTCGTGCAGACTCATTATTCAAAGCAAGATTTTTTGGTAAAAACTCAACTCTTTCGCAAAGAATTTCGGTTTCCCTGTCCTCACGCTCGGAAATTTTACCGGTCAAAATAACAGGTTCTTTAGAGGAAAGCTTATCCTTAAACTCGGTGTATGCCTTTGAAAAAATCGTAACAGGAACAGAGGCGGTGGTATCCTCAATTAAAGCGGAAGCCAAAAGCGAATTGTTTTTTAACTGTCTTACCTTAAGATTGCTGATAATTCCTGCTACCGTTATTCTCTTGCCGTCAGTATACTTCCCGTCTACTATATCAGAAAGTTTAATATAGCCCGCCTTTAAACAAAACTTTTCAAACTTCTCCATCGGATGTCCGGAAAGGTAAAGTCCCGTTGCCTCTTTTTCAAGCTCAAGCCTTAAATTCTCATCCATTTCAGGCATTTTTTCGGGAACAAAAACATTTGGAGAATCCATTTCCTCAAAAAGATTAAGCTGACCTTCAGCCGAAAAACGTCTTTCATTCTCAACTGCGGCAAGTACTCCATCTATATTATAAAGCATTTGGCGGCGGTTATCCTCTAAACCGTCCAAAGCTCCGCTTTTTATGAGACCCTCAAGTGCTTTTCGGTTAAATTCCCGTGAATAATTACGGTAACAAAAATCATACATTGAGGTATATTTTCCGTTTTGCTCACGTTCAGAAATTAGTCTTTCAATAATACCAAGACCTAAATTCTTAACCGCCAAAAGACCGAAACGAATTGTTTTACCTTGAGGTGTGAAGCCACTGTCACTAAAATTGACCGACGGAGGCAAAACCCTGACACCGTTCTTTTTACATTCAGAGGTATAACCGGAAATTTTGCTTGCGCTATCCATCATACTTGTCATTAAAGCGGCAAAATACTCTGCCGGATAATGACATTTAAGGTATGCTGTTCTGTAAGCAACAAATGAATATGCCGCCGCGTGTGCTTTATTAAAAGCATAGGAACTGAAGCTCGACATATCGTCAAAAATGCGATTTGCTGCCTCTTCGCTTACTCCTCGTGCCAATGCACCCTCGGAAACAACATTGCCGTTTTTATCCTTTTCGCCGTAAAGAAAAAACTCACGCTCTTTACGCATAACATCGTGCTTTTTCTTTGCCATAGCACGTCTTACAATATCAGCTCTTCCAAGTGAATAGCCTGCCAAAGCTCTGAAGACCTGCATTACCTGCTCTTGATAAACAATACATCCGTAGGTCACTTCAAGTATAGGCTTGAGCAAAGGTGTTTCGTAGGTTATATCGCTTGGATTGTGCTTGTTGTTAATATATTTAGGAATCGAATCCATAGGACCGGGTCTGTAAAGAGACAGTATAGCTGTTAAATCTTCAATACTGTGTGGGCCAAACTGACGAAGTACATTTTTCATACCGTCCGACTCGAACTGAAAAACACCGTCCGTAAGGCCTTTACCCATCATAGTATATGTGGCCGCATCATCAAGTGGGATTTTTTCAATATCAAAATCGGGATTAAGCTTCCTTATATATTTTTGTGCCTCATCAATAACAGTTAGGTTTCTAAGCCCCAAAAAGTCCATTTTGAGAAGTCCCAATTCCTCAAGGCTTGTCATTGTGTACTGAGTTACAACCGCCTCATCGTTTACCGAAAGCGGCACATATTCAGAAACCGGCTTGTCCGAAATTACCACACCCGCAGCGTGTGTAGATGCATGACGCGGCATACCCTCAAGCTTTAAGGACATATCAATAAGCTCTTTGATTTGAGGGTCATTTTCATAAAGACCTTTTAGTTCCACAGAACCCTCTAAAGCACGTGAAAGTGTCATTCCAACCGCCTGTGGCACAAGCTTTGCCACTCGGTCACAAACAGCATACGTAATATCAAGCGCTCTGCCAACATCTCTTACCGCACCTCGTGCCGCCATTGTGCCGAAAGTGACGATTTGCGAAACTCTGTCAGCACCGTATTTTTTAATAACGTAATCAATCACCTTTTGTCGGTTAACATAGCAAAAATCAATATCAAAATCGGGCATTGAAACCCTTTCAGGGTTTAAAAAACGCTCAAAATACAAATTATACTTTAATGGGTCTACTCCTGTAATTCCAATACAGTAAGCCGCAAGACTTGCCGCACCCGAGCCTCTACCCGGACCTACGGGAATACCGTGCTCTTTAGCATAATTAACAAAATCGGCAACTATAAGATAATAGTCAACATAACCCATTTTGTTTATTATAGAAAGCTCATAATCCAATCGGTCTGTAACTGTCCTGTCGGGGTTATTCCCGTAAATTTTATACATACCGTCTTGGCATTTTTTCTTAAAATATTCAAAATGGTCACAATCACCGATGTCAAAACGCGGTAATTTGATTTTTCCAAACTCAAACTCAACATTACAACGCTCGGCAATTATGGCAGTATTTGTTACCGCTTCGGGTGTTGAAGAAAAAATCTCTGCCATTTGTTCGGCGGTTTTTAAATAAAATTCGTTTGTTTTAAACTCCAAAGCGCTTTCGTCATTAACGGTAGTCCCCGTTTGAACACAAAGAAGCACCTTGTGCATACGGTAGTCATCAGCTTCAATGTAATGAACGTCGTTAGTGGCAACAAGCGGAATGCCGGTATCTTTTGAAAGTCTGATAATCTGGGGATTGACCAGCTTTTGCTCCCTTATGTTATGGTCTTGAATTTCTAAAAAGTAATTATCCGCACCAAAAACATTTTTATACCAAAGTGCAGTTTCCTTTGCCCTATCATACTCACCGTTAAGGAGTCTTTTAGGTATCTCACCTGCAAGGCAGGCAGAAAGTGCAATAATACCCTCGTGATATTTTTCAAGCAATTCTCTATCAACACGCGGCTTTGAGTAAAATCCCTCGGTAAAGCCCGCCGACACTAATTTAATAAGATTTTTATAACCGTCATAGTCCTTACAGAGCAAAACCAGATGAGAGTAATTATTATCAATTCCCTTTTGCTTATCAAAACGGCTTCTCGGGGCTACGTATACCTCACATCCAACTATGGGCTTTACACCTTTTGATATGGCGTATTTATAAAAATCGATGACACCGTACATCACACCGTGGTCGGTTATGGCAATGCTCTTTTGACCAAGTTCTGCAGCCTTGTCAATAAGCTTTTTTATACGGCAGCAGCCGTCAAGCAAGCTGTACTCTGTATGCACATGCAGATGAGTAAAGTTCATAGCCATACCTCCCTTTAAAACTAATTGTTTCGTTTGTTATATATATCTATAATTTTATTTAGTCTGTGATTGAGTCCCGACACCGTTAACGGAGTCTTTGAAAGCATACAAAGCTCCTTTAAGGTTGAATTAGGGTTATCGCGACGCAAAATTGCCGCATCCAAAAGCTCTTGCGGTAGGCTATAAAGCCTATCTGCCCTTTCAAGATACTCAATAGCGGTTCGTTGTCTTATAGAGGCTTCAACTGTTTTTGAAATGTTTGCGCTGTCAAAATTACCTTTTCGGTTAATATTATTCTTAACACCTTTTAAAATTTTAGTATCAATAACATCAAGTGTTTTTTTACCGGCACCGATAAGTGTTAACAAATCTTCAACCGTTGTACTGTCCTTGGCATAAAGCTGAAAACCGCTTGTCCTTTTAGAAATTTTCATATTTATACCGTAATTTTCCAAAAGCGCTTTGAGCTCATTCATAAGCTTTTCGTTTTTAACATTAAATTCAACACGGTATTCTTTTTCGGGGTCGTTAATATTACCGCAGGCCAAAAACGCTCCTCTTATAAAGCTGGGAGCACAGCAATCTCTGACAAAAAAAGACTTATCAATAACATTTTCATTAACACCAAAATCTACTGTTGCTAAAATTTTAAGTCTATCCGCCTCTGAAACCACATCAGCCTTATATGTAGGTCTTGCACTGCCACCCTGCTTCAATTCAGGTCTTACGTTATAAACGGATTTAATTAAATCACAGTACGTCCTTGCAACATTTTCGTTTGCGGTTTGTAAGCAAATGCTTTTTAAAGAAAAAGACCTGCCATAGAGCATAAGACCGTATACTAAAGACGGCTTACAGCAACCAGACGGTCTTATCGCAATCAATTCATTTTTTACTTCAACACAAAAAGACATATCAAACACCTTTAAATGTAGCCAAAGCATTTAAACACGCTTCGGGTTTTAACGCTTCGGCTACTCTCTACCCACAAAAATAACCTCGGGATGAAGCTCAACATTATCTGATTTCAAAACAGTTTCTTTAATATGCGCCATAAGCTTCTTAACATCCTCACAGGTAGCATTACCGCTGTTGATAACAAATCCGGCATGCTTTGAGCTTACCTCTGCTCCGCCGATTGAAAAGCCCTTTAAATCGTTTTTTTCAATAAGTGCGCCTGCAAAATAACCAACAGGTCGTTTAAATGTGCTTCCCGCACTTGGAAATTCCAATGGTTGCTTTGACTTTCTGCGGCTCATAAAAGAATCCATAGCCGCACGGATTTCGGTTTTATCACCCTTTTTGAGCCTATAATAAACCTTTGTTATTATATTATTACTGTTTTTAAAGACACTTGTTCTGTAACCTAGAAGCATATCCTCAAGCGAAATTTCAGCAACTTCACCGTTTTCCGAAATATATTCAGCTTTAATTACGGCATCTGCCATTTCACCGCCGTAAGCACCTGCATTCATAAACAAAGCACCGCCTACAGAGGCAGGTATACCATAAGCAAACTCAAGTCCCGTAAGTGAATTATTTGCCGCAACGGTACAAACAGCCGCTAATGAAGCTCCTGCACCCGCGGAAATAATATCGCCTGTAACTTCAATCCCGTCAAGACCCGACAATGAAATTACAACACCCTCAACACCCTTATCGGACACTAAAAGGTTAGAACCCTTACCAATTACAAAATAAGGAATTTTAAGCTCTCCCAGTTTTACAATTATCTTTTTAAGTTCTTCGGTTTCACTGATGTTAACAAAAAGATCAGCAGGGCCGCCTATTTTAAAGCTCGTATGATTACACATAGGCTCAAGTGCTTTATATTCAATTTTTTCAAAATCGCAAAATTCTTTAAAAGCCTTTAAATCCATAGCCGACCCCTTAATTTAAATTATTTATATAAATCGCAAATATATGCCGCACCGATTATACCGGCATCATTACCTAAAACTGCTGTTTTAATTTGAGTGGCGTCCTTAATGCTTCTGGCATAGTTATCACCTATAACCAGTTTCTTAATGGGCACAACAAGATTATCTCCCTCGTTAGAAATACCGCCGCCGATACAAATAATTTCCGGTTGGAAAATATTAATGCAGTTTGCAATACCAACCGCAATATAATTAATATATTTGTCTACAACCTGTTTACCTGCCTCGTCACCCTTACGCATAGCATCAAAGGCAGTTCTTCCGCTAACGGCATTAATATCATTGTTACACATTTGC
Organism: Acutalibacteraceae bacterium; assembly: GCA_045542295.1. GTDB lineage: Bacteria > Bacillota > Clostridia > Oscillospirales > Acutalibacteraceae > UBA737. The sequence continues at coordinate 3,830 of JAZQKT010000052.1, read as the reverse complement.
CACATAATCGATTGAGGGAATTTTATCATAACCTGTTTTGTCTGCCTGATAAGTGCAGTAGCCGAAGCATAAGCCTCCCAACAACCCTGTCTGCCGCAACTGCACATTTCGCCATCCATACTTATAACTGTATGGCCAAGCTCTGCACCGGCATAGTTAAAGCCCGAATAAAGCTTGCCGCCGATGATGATACCACCGCCAACACCTGTACCCAGGGTAATCATTATAAAATCTTTGGTTCCTTTTCCTGCGCCTGCAACAAACTCACCGTAAGCCGCAGCGTTTGCATCATTTTCAAGGTAGAAATCAAGTCCTGTGCGTTCTTTAAGCATTGAAGCCATTGGCAAATTGAAAAATGCCAAATTATTTGCATAACAAACAACACCGTTATTAGGATCAATAGCACCCGGTGTACCAACACCTGCTGACTCTATATCCTCAAGCTTTAATCCTGCTTTTTTAATAGCTTCTAAAGCCGCCGCAGCCATGTCATCAAGAATTTCCTCGGCCGGGCGGGGACAATTTGTTTTTCTTTTTGCAGTAGCAATAATTTTAAAGTTTTGATCAACCACACCTGCTACTATGTTTGTTCCACCTAAATCAATACCTAATCTGTACATTTTAAACACTCCTATTTTTTAAAACGGATTAATCGTTAAATTTTGTGAAATTTGTTCATCATCGGTCATGCCAAGACGCATTAAAAGATCCTCTGCAGCATTATAACCAAGCTTCTTTTGACGGTTATTCATCGCAGCAACCTCAATAATTACGGCCAGGTTGCGTCCCGGTTTAACAGGGATTGTAAGAGACGGAATTTGTAGACCCAAAATTTCCGTGGTTTGGGAATCAAGACCCATTCTGTCATAGGCCTTATTAATATCCCACTGTTCAATATTAATTATAAGGTCAATTTTTTCAGTTAATTTTACCGCGCCCGCACCAAAAATTCGGCTGGCATTAATTATTCCTATGCCTCTGAGCTCAATAAAATGTCTAATATTATCCGGGGCAGTACCAACAAGCGATTTGCTTGACACACGTCTGATTTCAACTGCATCATCGGCAATAAGACGATGACCTCTTTTAACAAGCTCTATAGCGGTTTCGCTTTTACCGACACCGCTTTCGCCCAAAAGCAAAATACCCTCACCGTAAACCTCAACCAAAACACCGTGTTGTGTAGTTCTGGGGGCTAAATGCAAATTAAGAAAAGCAATAAGTGCAGAAGTAAACGCGGACGTAGACTCACTTGAACGCAAAAGCGGCACTTCAAATTCCTGTGCGATTTGCAAATATATATCACTTATCTCTAAACCTCTGCAAATTACAACAGCCGCAGGCTTATGAGCAAAAAATTCTCTCAACCGCTTTTCTGCCTTTTCATCAGTAAATCTTCCCAAAAAGCTCTCTTCGCTTTTACCGATAATTTGAATGCGTTTTTGATCAAAAAACTCAAAATAACCCGCCATCTGAAGACCGGGACGATTTATTTCAGCAGAAGCAATCATAATTTCATCAGCATTTTTGGGCAAATACAAACTTTCAAGTGAAAATTCTTTAATTATTCGCTCTAATTCAACACTGTATTTTGTTTGCACATTGCAACCCCCTTTTACATTATAAATTATAATATAAATTATTTCAAAAATCAAAACTTTTTATAGTAAATTATAAGATTTTTATTAAATTTTAAAAGCAAAGAAAACTATTGCGGCAATATTTAATAATGTGACCGCCGCATTTGCAATTATCCAAGGCTTATCGCTCACCACCAATGAATCAAAAGCCCAACCAACTGAATTAAGGAATATTGCGGACATAATAACAATCACCGCTATTTCATGACCGACAAAAAACGTATTGCCGAGAATAAAGAATATTGCCAAAAGAGTGGTAATAACAAAAGGTGTTGCTTTAAACATATAAAACCACCTTGAACTAATATCTTTAATCAAGAAATGTACAAATCCAATAATAGCAGTTAGATTAAATGAAATGTAAACTGCAGGTAATACATCATTCCAAAATTTGGTGCTGAAAACCCGGTCTTTCACAATAATCAGCGAAAAGAAAACAGATAAAAGCAAGAGTGACAGTATAAAAATTAAATGATGCTTTGGTTTATTAAACAAGACAACAAGCGATAACGCAAACAAAGCAATTGAAACGATCATTAAAGGAAATACCCACCAGTGTGTCATATCCTTACTGTGATCAACCTCGGCACACAAGGCGCAGGTTCTGAATTTTTCGCCTATGGAACCGGCTGTGCCTTTCTCGACAATTTCCCAGTCGCTCCATTTGTGGGCAAGCTTCTTTTGAGTTTCGGTAGAAACAACAGTACCGCAATGATTACATACGGTTGTGATTTCGGAGGCTTTTCCACACGCAGGTATTTCTGTGAAATATTGAGATTTTTGTATATGCTCGGTACATTCGGGAACAAACATCAAATGATAATTTGCATCAGAATATTGATTCATAATAGGATTTCCGCCCGAAATTACAGAAATTTTCAAATAATATGTTCCTGCGGGCAGCTCGTCAGTACCAAAATCCTCTTTATCCACATATCCCTCATTTAATACCGTAGTTTTATCAACATCATATATTGCGGCATTCCAATGATACGAATACTGATTTCCGTCGTGAGTCAGCTTAAACTTAACAAAGCCCGTATTATGAAGAGTAACTTTATAGAAGTCAACATCTTTTTGATTGTATAATCTTCCCGTCATCCTCGTGTTAATTGGTATTTCGGTGGCATATCCGATTGTATTATTACCTTCAATCTCATTGCGCTCGGCTATTACGGGTTCTTTATAAATTACAGCCTTTGAAGGATCAATTTCTTTAAGTTCAAGATACTCGGTATATTCTTTAGTGCATTTTTGGCACTTATAAGTGACTGTTCCGTTCTCCGTATAATTCGACTCTACCCTTTCCACCTCAACAAGCTCACAATTTGTCGGCGCGCTCGTCCAGCTTTTCAAAATAGGCCGGCACTCCTTTTGATGCTGTACCAAAACACCCCAATGGAATATCATAAAGCCTATTGAAATGATTGCGGCCACCAAAGCCACCCAAAACAGTGGTGTTTCAACTGTATATTTCCAATAGGATTCCGAAACCCTGATAGCAACGATAAGAACAACAGCGGCAATCAAAATCAAAATTGCCAAAATTGCAATCCAGTTAAAGCTTTGCACCCTCAAAGAATATTCTACAGTTCCGCAATTCTCACATGAATAACGATTGTATCCGTTTTTCCAGAAGCCGGACCGCTTAAAGGAAGCCACTTTAAAGGTATGCTCATTATCAATCGGTATATTTTCCTTTATAACCGAATCACAGTCACTGCACTGTTTTGCCAATATTCCTTCGGTGGTGCAGGTTGGCTCTTTTTCAACACTTTCTGTGTATTTATGCTCTTTGAGCGGAATCACCTCTGTTTTTACATCCTTGCACATTTCACAGGCCAATTCAATCTTACCTTCCTTTGAGCAGGTAGAGTCTTCTTGATTGGTTTTTTGGTATTTATGTTTGATAGTTGCAATTGGCTCCTCGTATTTATTGTCGCAATAGCGGCATTTGTACTGTAAGGTTCCTTCTTTAACACAGGTCGGATTCAGAATAACCGTTTCCTTATAGCTATGGGTGTGATTATTAATAAAAACACTTCTGGCTATCAAAAAATAAGCAAGCACTGCCGCAACGGCTAACACCGAAGCGGTTACTGCAATGAGCCATATTTTCAGCTTATCTAAACTGATTGCTTTCAAACGGTTTGGAACATCTTTAAAATCTTTAATAAATTCAAGAAAATT
>JAZQKT010000051.1:0-2400 GCA_045542295.1 Acutalibacteraceae bacterium | reverse complement strand
CCCGTGCCAAAAGACACGGGCAGTAAATTATAAAACCTTAGATAAGAAATCTTTAAGTCGAGGCGATTTGGGATTTGTGAAGAACTCCTCAGGAGGAGCGTCCTCCATAATTTTTCCCTCATCAATAAATATAACACGGTCAGCAACTTCTCTTGCAAAACCCATTTCATGGGTAACCACCACCATAGTCATACCGCTTTGTGCAAGCTCCTTCATTACTTCAAGAACTTCGCCTACCATCTCAGGGTCAAGTGCACTTGTAGGCTCATCAAACAGCATAACATCGGGATTCATAGCCAATGCACGGACAATAGCAACACGCTGCTTTTGTCCACCGGAAAGTTGAGACGGATATGCATCTGCTCTATCAGCAAGACCAACTCGTTCAAGAAGCTTTAGTGCCGCATTTTCTGCTTCTTCCTTTGAAAAACCTAAAACCTTAATAGGTGCTATTGTCATATTTTTAAGTACTGTCATATGAGGGAAAAGGTTGAACTGTTGGAAAACCATACCCATTTTTTGACGATGAAGATTTATGTCTGTTTTAGGGTCAGTAATATTAACATCACCAAAATAAATATTACCATATGTAGGCTGTTCCAAAAGGTTAAGACAACGCAAAAAAGTTGATTTGCCACTACCCGAAGCACCTACAATGCAAACCACTTCGCCACGCTTAATTTCAGTATCAATACCCTTTAAAACTTCATTATTACCAAAGGATTTTTTCAACTGCTCAACCTTAATTAAAACATTATTAGTGGTCACTTTTTCTCAACCTCTTTTCAAACATATTTAAGAAGAATGTAAATATCATTACAACAATCAAATACACAACCGCCAAAGTAAAGTATGGAACAAATGGATTATAATAATCGGCAACAATCGAACGAGCAGCACGGGTTAAGTCAAATACTGTGATAAAACCGGCAACTGATGTCTCTTTAACCATAACGATAAATTCATTTCCCAAGGCGGGTAAAATATTTTTAATGGCTTGTGGAAGAATAATTTTCATCATGGTTTGTGAATATGTAAAACCGAGTGAACGACCTGCTTCCATCTGTCCTTTATCGATTGACAAAATACCCGAACGGATAATTTCCGCAACATAAGCAGCACTGTTTAAACCAAATACCAAAACAGCAACAAAAATTGCTTTATTGTCGTAACCACGCATTACGTGAGAAAAGATACCGAAATAGAAAAGCAAAAGCTGTACCATAACGGGAGTGCCACGGAAGATGGTAATATAAATATTCGCAATGGAGTTAAAAATCTTTGCAATAATATTTTTTTGTGGTATAACCTTACAAATAGCCAATAACGCACCAAGTAAAATACCCAACAATACTGAAAAAACAGCAATAATAAGAGTATAGCCTAAGCCGCTAAGCATAAGCTTATATGCTTTATTCACAATAAATATATCGTAAAAAATTTCAAAAAAGTTCTCGAACAAGTTTTAACACAACCTTTATTAAATTCAGCAAAATAAAGCACCGCCTTTACCGACGGTGCTTTGTCAGCTTTTAATTATTTCAAACCGTATTTTTCAAGAAGTTTATCAACGGTGCCGTCTTTAACAAGTTCAGCAAGAGCAGCGTCAACCTTTTCCTTAAGTTCAGGATTAGTCTTGTCAATTGCAATACCATATTCTTCAACGGTAAGAGCAATGTCGATAACCTTAGCAACGTCAGCATTAGCGTCAGCTGCTTCTTTAGCAACAGAATCATCCATAATGATAGCATTAATGTTACCTGCCTTAAGGTCAGCAATTGCAAGGCTGATGTTTTCGTAAATCTTTACGGTAGCATTTTCAATTTTCTTAAAGTTCCAATCTTCAGAGCCTTCAGCATAGAACTGACCAGTGTAACCGGAACATACACCTATTTTCTGACCTTTGAGCTGTTCATCAAGAGTAGCTTTGTCGGTACCGGTGAAGTATGTATCATCTTTGCCAACTATAAGAATCTGAGCTGCACCATCATAGTAAGGATCAGAGAAGTTTACAGACTTAGCACGCTTTGCGTTGATGGTAAGACCTGAAATTGCAAGGTCGGTAGTGCCGTTAGCAACAGCAGCAACAACGCCGTCGAATTCCATATTTTCGTACTGAACCTCATAACCCATTTTCTCAGCGATAGCATTCATAAGATCAATATCGAAACCTACAAATTCGCCGTCAGCAGTAAGGCTTTCAAAGGGCTCAAATTCTGCATTGGTAGCAACCAATAATTTTTTGTTTTCTTTACTTGTGCAACCTGCGAAACAGGCAACTATAAGAGCCAGTGAAAGAACAAGTGCTATAATTTTTTTCATAACTTTTCCTCCAGTAAACATTAATTTAATTATAATATATCACCTTACCTTTGATTTTGCAAGAAAATTTTGCATTTT